>DATCTP010000103.1:0-5658 GCA_036567885.1 Anaerolineales bacterium
AGGTGGGGATGTGGTTAAGTTTGGAAAGGATGAAGAGAAATCGCATCCGCCGAAGATGGGCACAGGGCTTATGGAACTTGGCACAGATAGTGAAGCTATAAAGAATTAGTGCGGATTTTTTCTTGACTTGCTGATAAGCGCATGTTAGAATAATTCGCCGTTGCCTGCAAGAAGGCGGCAGTTTATCCCGCCACACATGGCACCTACAAATGAGGCCATCATTATCGTTTCTGATGGCCTCATTTCTTGCAAAAGTCATTGTGAAAGATTTTGTTATCGGAGGCAAAGTGCCGACAGTTAATCAAATGGTCCGCAAGGGCCGCAAAAGTAAGAAGGTCAAAAGCAAGGCTCCTGCGTTGCAGTTTACGTTGAACAGTCATAAACAGCGACGCGTACGCCAGGATAAAGGCGCGCCTCAGAAGCGCGGCGTTTGCACCGTGGTGCGTACGATGACTCCCAAGAAGCCAAACTCGGCGTTGCGCAAAATCGCCCGCGTTCGTTTAACGAACGGGATCGAAGTCACCGCTTATATTCCAGGCGAAGGTCATCAATTGCAGGAGCACTCCGTTGTACTGGTCCGTGGTGGACGTGTTAAAGATCTGCCGGGTGTACGGTATCACATTGTGCGCGGATCGCTGGATACAACTGGAGTTGAGAAGCGGCGTCAAGGTCGTTCCAAGTATGGCGCGAAACGCCCGAAGGATACGAAGTAAGGAGATTATTCATGAGACGTGGAAGTCCAGAAGAGCGGCCAGTCCCGCCCGATATGCGCTATAACAGCGTACAACTTCAAACCATGGTGCAACACGTGATGAAACGCGGCAAGAAAAGCACGGCAGTGCGCGTGATTTACGATGCCATGGATTTGGTCAAAGAGCGCACGCAGAAGAATCCAATGGAAGTCTTCGATGCAGCGCTTAAGAATGTTTCTCCTGCCATGGAAGTACGTCCGCGACGTGTAGGTGGCGCTACTTATCAAGTTCCAATGGAAGTAGCCGCTGACCGTCGTTTGACCTTGGCGCTTCGCTGGATCTTAAGCGCGGCGACTGAACGAGGCGGTAAGTCTTTTGCCGATAAGCTTGCTTCAGAATTGATTGATGCTTCCAACGAAACCGGTGCGGCAATCCGCAAGCGCGATGAGACCCACAAAATGGCTGAAGCCAACCGGGCATTTTCTCATTACCGTATCTAAATAGAAAAACTATCTCACTTATTGATTAGGAAAGAATGGCACGCGAGTATCCGCTGGAAAAGTATCGAAATATCGGGATTATTGCCCATATTGACGCCGGGAAGACGACAACCACCGAGCGTATCTTGTTCTATACCGGAAAGACTCATCGCATCGGTTCGGTGGATGATGGTACAACGGTTACCGACTGGATGGAGCAGGAACGCGAGCGTGGGATTACGATTGTTTCAGCGGCAATTTCTTCTGAGTGGAAGGGCTATCAAATCAACGTGATTGATACGCCGGGACACATTGATTTCACAGCCGAAGTCCAACGCTCATTGCGCGTTTTGGATGGCGGCGTGGTTATCTTCGACGCGGTTCAGGGTGTAGAGCCGCAGAGTGAAACCGTTTGGCGGCAAGCTGACCGCTACGGGGTCCCGCGCATTTGCTTCGTCAACAAAATGGATCGCGTCGGCGCTTCTTATGAGCGCACCATCCAAACGATCATTGATCGGCTTGGAGCGAATCCGATTCCGATGCAAGTGCCAATCGGTTCTGAAGCGACATTCAAGGGTGCAATTGATTTGCTTACGATGCAGGGCGTTATTTGGGAAGATGATCTTGGCAAAGAGCCTAAGGTCATTGAGATTCCGGCTGACTTGAAGAAACTCGCCGAGGAAGCCCGCCATCACATGGTCGAGAGGATTGCCGAGCTTGATGACCATCTGACGGTTAAGTATTTGGAAGGGGCGGAGATCAGTGTGGACGAGTTGAAGTCCGCGCTTCGCAAAGCTGTTGTTGCAAATAAAGCTTATCCTGTTTTTTGCGGTTCCTCTTTAAAGAATAAAGGTGTTCAGGTGATGTTGGACTCGGTGATTGATTATCTGCCGTCGCCTGCGGATATTCCATCTGTGAAAGGTTCCGAGCCGGGCAGCGATGAACTTACAATTGAATTGCCCGCTCGGGATGACGCGCCTCTCAGTGCGTTGGTCTTTAAAATCGTAACCGATCCTTATGTTGGACGTCTGGCGTATTTCCGCGTTTATTCTGGAGTTATCTCCCAAGGCCAGACCATCGTAAATTCAACAAAGGGTAAGAAAGAACGGATCGGACGCCTAATCCGGATGCACGCCGACCGCCGCGAGGATATTACCGAAGTCCGTTCCGGAGATATTGGCGCGGTGCTTGGTTTTAAAGAGACCTTTACCGGTGATACGCTTTGTGATAACAAACAGATCGTTCTCGAAAACATCTCTTTCCCGGAACCGGTCATATCGATCGCGATTGAACCGAAGAGTGCCGCCGATCAGGAAAAGATGGGTGAGGCTCTTCGCAAGCTTTCGGAAGAAGATCCAACCTTCCGTGTTCGCTCTGATGAAAACACGGGCCAGACGATCATTTCCGGAATGGGCGAATTGCATCTTGATATTATCGTGGATCGCATGTTGCGTGAGTTTCGCGTGCAAGCCAATGTCGGCGCGCCGCGCGTCGCTTATCGGGAATCAATTACGCGGGTGGTCCCTGAAATCAACTATAAATATGCTAAGCAGACTGGTGGCCATGGTATGTATGGCCACGTGGTAATTAAACTTGAGCCAGGTGAACGCGGAAGCGGCGTTGTTTTTGAGGACGCGATAAGAGGCGGTACTGTTCCGCGCGAATATATCCCAGCGGTTGAAAAAGGCGTGAAAGAAGCCGCAGAGAGCGGCGTATTGGCTGGATATCCCGTCGTTGATCTTAAAGTTACACTATTCGATGGTTCATTCCATGAAGTCGACTCGAATGAAATGGCGTTCAAACTGGCAGCATCCATGGCTTTCAAAGAAGGTGTTCATAAAGGTGTGCCTGTTTTGCTTGAACCAATGATGAAGGTGGAAGTGGTTGTGCCAGAAGAATTTTTGGGCGAGGTGATGGGACAGATCAACAGCCGCCGCGGAAATATTCAAGGTATGGATGTTCGCCCGGGCAACGCGCAGGCCGTGCGCGGTATGGTGCCTCTGGCTGAGATGTTCGGCTATGCCACGCAGTTACGTTCAGCCACACAGGGGCGCGGTGTATTTAGTATGGAATTTGACCACTATGCGCCTGTGTCGCAATCGGTGGCAGAAGAAATTCTCAAAGCGTAATTGTTTTTCTATAAATAAGGAGCGAAATTATGTCGAAGGCGAAATTTGAGAGGACGAAGCCGCATCTGAACGTGGGGACGATGGGGCACATCGATCACGGGAAGACCACGCTGACGGCGGCGATCACGAAAGTGAGTCAACTGCTGGGGAAGGCGGAGTTCAAGGCGTATGACCAGATTGACAATGCGCCGGAGGAGAAAGCGCGCGGCATCACGATCAACATTGCACATGTGGAATACGAGACCGATAAGCGCCACTACGCTCATGTGGATATGCCAGGTCACCGCGACTACATCAAGAACATGATCACGGGAGCGGCGCAGGTGGACGGTGCGATTTTGGTGGTAGCCGCTCCGGATGGACCGATGCCGCAGACGCGCGAGCATGTGCTGTTGGCACGCCAGGTGGAAGTGCCGAGCATCGTGGTGTATTTGAACAAAGTCGACATGATGGATGATCCGGAACTGCTGGAACTGGTGGAACTGGAACTGCGCGAATTGTTGAACAGCTACGGATTTCCGGGTGACACCACGCCGATCGTGCGCGGCAGCGCCAAACAAGCCTTGGATAGCGCCTCGAAGGATCCAAATGCGCCGGAATACGCTTCGATCCGTGAGTTGTTGCGTGTGATTGACGAGTATATCCCGGAGCCGAAGCGCGAGATGGATAAGCCGTTCATGATGTCGGTGGAAGATGTGTTCTCAATCAAAGGGCGCGGCACGGTGGTGACGGGGCGCGTGGATCGCGGTCGTGTGAAAGTGGGGGAGCCGGTGGAGATCATCGGATTGCACGAGAAGAACACGAGTAGTGTGGTAACGGGCGTGGAAATGTTCCACAAGTCGCTGGATGAGGGGTTGGCGGGAGACAACCTGGGATTGTTGTTGCGCGGCATCGAGCGTGAGGATGTGGAGCGTGGGCAGGTGATAGCGAAGCCTGGTTCGATTACGCCGCACAAGAAGTTTTTGGCGCAGGTGTATGTGCTGAAGAAGGAAGAGGGTGGGCGGCACAAGGCGTTCTTCAGTGGGTATCGACCGCAGTTCTACATTCGGACGCTGGATGTGACGGGGAACATTGCGTTGCCGGAGGGGGTGGAGATGGTGATGCCTGGGGATGATGTGAACCTGACGGTGGAGTTGATTGTGCCGGTGGCGTTGGAGCAAGGTTCGAAGTTTGCCATTCGCGAAGGCGGTTTGACCGTCGGTGCGGGTGTCGTTACTAAAATCCTGGAATAGACATGGCTAAACAAAAGATTCGCATCCGCTTAAAGGCTTACGACCATCGTGTCCTCGACCAATCCGCGAAACGGATTGTTGAAACCGCTGAACGCTCTGGTGCCCATGTAGTTGGCCCCGTACCCTTGCCAACCAAGATAGAACGCTTTACAATACGGCGCTCGACTTTCATAGACAAAGATTCTCACGAGCATTATGAGATCAGAACACACAACCGATTGATTGATGTTCTGGATCCGGACTCGAAGACAATTGACATGCTGATGCGTCTCAATCTGCCTGCGGGTGTGGATATTGAAATCAAGATATAACTTGTAATTCATGATCCGAAACGTGGATCATGTTTCGGCGGCGCAAGAGCCGGGTTGTAGCGAACCAACACATTTGCTTCGCACCAATCTTGCTTACTGTGCCGCACGGAGATGATGCAGGCCAAGCCCGGTCTGACAGTCTCACAAAACTTTTGAAGGAGAAAAACCGATTATGTTAAAAGGGCTGATTGGCAAGAAGATCGGCATGACCCAGATCTTCGATGATCAAGGTGTCGCATATCCTGTGACGCTCATCGAAGCTGGGCCATGTTACGTTACACAGATTCGCAAACCGGAGAAGGAAGGTTATTCTGCCGTTCAGTTGGGTTTCTCTGAAGTTCATCCCAAACGTTTGAGCAATGGTGAACGGGGACACTTTGCAGCCAACAAAATTCCAACTTTGCGTTTCTTGCGCGAATTTCGCACAAAGACTCCTGATGTCAATATTGGCGATAAAGTGACCGTGGATACATTTACGGTTGGCGAGCGCGTAGATGTGGTGGGTGTGAGCAAAGGCAAAGGCTTTGCAGGTGTTGTCAAACGCTATCATTTCCATGGAATGAACGCAACACACGGAACCTCAGATCGCAATCGCGCTCCAGGCTCGAACGGCTCTGGCACCACTCCAGGCCGCGTCTATCGCGGTTCGCGCCGCGCCGGTCACATGGGGATGGATCGCGTTACCGCTCAAAACCTAAAAGTTGTGATGGTAGATGCGGAACGCAATCTGATTGGTTTGAATGGTGCGGTACCGGGCGGTAAGGGAAGTCTCGTTGTATTAAATGAGACGCGGAAGCAATAGGCGCCGAGGAAAC
>DATCTP010000104.1:0-4617 GCA_036567885.1 Anaerolineales bacterium
GGTCGCCTTTTTGGATGCCAAATTTTTCGCGCAAAAAATTTGCAGCGCGGTTGGAACGTTCGTTGAGCTGGGAATAAGTGTAACGAGTCCCATCCGTCAAGTCGAACAGCGCTTCACGGTCAGGGGTCAGATTGGCTCGTTTGGTTAGGATGTCAGCAGAGTTCATGGTTTCTTTTTGAATAAAAAGAGCACAAAGAAAAGAATCTCTGTGCTCTCTGTTTTTAATTAAGTTCCAACGACGATTCCGCCGTCCACGCGCAAGACTTCGCCGGTGATGAATGAAGCATCATCTGATGCCAGGAAAAGATACGCGTTGGCAATGTCACGCGGATCGCCCAATCGTCCGAGCGGCGTGCGGCCCTTCATGCCGTCCAAAACTTTTTCCGGCATGGACGTGACCATATCGGTCGCGATAAATCCCGGCGCCACGGCATTGACACGCACATGATATTTGCCCAATTCGCGCGCCCAGACTTTCGTCATGCCGATCACGCCGAATTTGGTCGCCACATAATTGGTCTGGCCGAAGTTTCCATCCAATCCAACCACCGATGAAGCATTTAGGATTACGCCGCCGCCTTGCTTGACCATCACAGGCGCGACGGCCTGCGCGCAATTGAACACGCCTTTCAAGTTGATCGAAATCACCAGATCAAAATCGGCTTCAGACATTTGCCCTGCCAACTGTCCATCTTTAAACTTGACCATTTGCCCGTCACGCAGTACGCCTGCGTTGTTGACGATCACATCGATGCGGCTATATTTTTCAATAACCGCGTCCACCCAGGCGTGGACTTCCTGCTGGCTGGCAACATTCACTTTATAGAACGCCGCAGTTTCGCCCAGCAATTTCAAAGTTTCCTGTCCCACCGCTTCGTTCACATCACAAATAATGACCTTTGCACCTTCTTCGGCAAAACGCAATGCAGTCGCTTTACCGATGCCCGCCGCGCCTCCGGTCACGAGTACAACCTTGTCTTTCATTCTCATGAGAGTTCTCCTCAAATCGAAAGTGAACGCGGACCGTGAAGTTATGAAGTCGGCAGCCATGACCACTTCCCGCGATTCACGTATTGTCTTTTTATCATCCCGCGGTTACGTGCGGGTTACACAGATTTATCATGTCGTTGCGAGGGCGCTCTTTGCCCGAAGCAATCTCCTATGGATACGGGGATTGCTTGATTGGGAAGTACGCCATCCTCGCAGCGACATGTTTATGCCTTGAACGCCAAATATGTTTTCTTTGCTTCGCCTTCGCCAAACTCAACAAAATCCACATTCATCGGCGTGCCGATCTTGATCTCAGTTGGCTTTGTAGGATCAACGCCAGTGATACGTGCGCTGATGCGCGTGCCATCCTCCAATTCAACAATGCCGGAAACATACGGATTTTTCCGGTCGAAGCCTTGCTCAACCATAAAAGTCAGGCCGCTATAAATGACCGTGAACGCGGAAAGTTTGCCTTTGCCGCTGGTCTCGACCCATTCCAACTCTTCGCTGTGACATTTCGGGCAGATGGCGCGCGGTGGCAGAAAAACTCCACCGCATTTTTTGCAGCGCGCCGCCATCAATTTGTGTTCAGCCAAATATTGATCGAATGCCGCCGCCGAAAACGGACGCACCGTTGTTTCTTCGCTCATGATTAATTCCTCCGTTCGTAAACGTGGACAACGCAAGTCGAACCGGTCGCACCGACATTATGAGTCAGCGCCAATGGAACATCGCCTTCCACCTGCCGCTCTCCGGCCTGCCCTCGCATCTGCTTCCAGACTTCGACAGCTTGCGCCACGCCTGAAGCTCCCACTGGATGTCCTTTAGCCTTGAGTCCGCCGGATGTGTTAATTGGTTTCGCGCCGTTGCGCGCGGTCACACCATCTTCTGCGGCTTTGAATCCTTCACCCGGCGCAAAGAATCCGATGTCTTCGCTGGCAATGACTTCCGCAATGGTGAAGCAATCATGGACTTCGGCAATGCGAATATCTTTGGCAGTCACGCCCGCCATTTCATAGGCTTGGGCCGCCGCAATTTTTGCCGCCGGAATGGTTGTCAGTTCTGGACGATCATGCAGCGCCGAATCCGAAGCCTGGCCGGAGCCGATGATATGAATCGGGCGGTCAGTGAATTCATGCGCGCGTTCTTCGGCAACCAACAACACTGCCGCCGCGCCGTCCGTGACCGGCGAGCAGTCGAACAATCGAAGCGGCCACGCCACTGTCGGGTTGCCTGATTCGTCGTGGAGAAAATCCCAGATGGTGGACCAGGTCGGGGCGGGCTTCCCTTTTTTGATCGCCGCCGCGATGCGTCCTTCCATCCACTTTTGAATCGTGACGTTGAATTGTGCGTTTGGATTCAACGATGCATTGTCATGATTCTTGATGGCGACGTTCATCAAATGCTCGGACTTCATTCCGTAACGATGCATATAAGCCGAAGCCATGGCTGCATAAAAACCCGGGAACGTGAAGCCCGCTGGAATTTCATAAGCCACATCAGCGGCAGTGGCAAGCGCTTCGGTAACTTCAGCAGTTTTGAGCGCGGTCATTTTTTCGGCGCCGCCGACCAGCACCACATCGTACAAGCCGGACGCAATTGCCATCACGCCCTGACGCAGCGCAACGCCGCCCGAGGCGCAAGCATCCTCCACGCGTGTGGCAGGACGCGGCGTCAGCCCAACTGCATCTGCCAAAATGGGCGCGATGTGTGCCTGATGCTCGAATTGATCGCTGGAAAAATTTCCAACATAAATCGATTCAATACTTAACGGGTCGAAACTTTTGTCGACCGACTTCGTCATTTCCTTGAACGCTTCGACGAAAAGATCGCGGCTGTTCTTTTCTGAGAACACCCCGAACTTTGACATTCCCGCGCCGACCACAGCCACGCTGCGTGAAAGAGATCTGGTCTTCGGCATAAAGCCTCCTTGTGATGGATTAAAAGTGGGTAATGGAAAAAACCATTACCCACTTTGCATTGTTGCTATTTCAAAACCTTTTTGAATACAGTCATGACTTCATCGGGCTTTTCGATGAACGGACTATGGCCGGTATCTGGAATGACAACTTCTTCGTACGAGCCACCTTTGGCTTTGTACTGGTCAAGGATGTGGCGCGTCTGGCTGACCATCGGCTGCGGAGGATAAACATCGTCGCCGGGCCAGCCGGGGACAAATCCCAGTTTGCCGAGGTTGCCCATATCGAAGAAGGATGCATCCGAAACGATCATGTCCGAGTCGCCGCGCACCCACAACATGGGCGGCTTGGGCGAAGCAGCGATAAATTTGTCCACGCTGTCGCCGACATATTTCGGGGAGAGCGCGTTGATTGGACCAAATTTTCCGGGACCGACGTTCGGCCAGTTGGCAGACGGAACAAAATCGCCGGGATATTTCTGCTCGCCGACTTTTTCAGTCATCAGCGAAGTAAGCAAATCTTCTTCGCGCGTTGGTTTGAAAGGCGGCTTCCAATAAAATGAATTCATCACCACGCGTGGCGAAGCCTGCGGATTGTCGCTGGAACGATCCCCTTTTGCCATCAGCTTCGGGAAATCCGGATTCACGATTCCGCCGCCGGATCCTGCAAAGTCATCGTAACAAGGTTTGCCGTCAATGTCTTTGCAGCCGCCGAAGCCGTACGGTGAGCCGGGATCGACCGCAGTGCCGCTCAAGACTCTTTTTGCGGCGGCCGCTATCAGTCCGAACACGAGCGTGCCGCCCATGGAATGCCCGACCACATGGAACTTGTCAATCTTGAGCGCATCCAAAAAACCGAGCAGGTCATCAATCCAATCACCCATGCCGCGCGTCGCATCGACGAGTTTATCTTCGGTGTCGCCGTAACCGCGCAGGTCGGGCGCAATGCCGCGAAAACCGGCGGGCAATTTGAGCATCATCTCTTCCCAGTATGTGGACGATGATGCGTTGCCATGCACGAATAAAACCGGTGTACCGTTATCGGGTCCGCTAAAAAGCGCATGGATCTTCAAGCGGGGCGTGCCAACAAATTTTGAAGTGATGCCGGGTAAAGTCGGAACAGTAGACATAATTTTCTCCTTATCGTGAAAATTGATCGTGCAGTTCGCGCTTGAGAATTTTCCCTGCGGCAGAAATCGGCAGGGCTTCCATGAAGGTCACAGATTTCGGAACTTTATATTTTGCCAATCGCTCGGACATAAATTTCAATAATTCTTCCTCCGTCACTGTTTGATTTGGTTTCAAGACCACACAAGCCTTGCCCGCTTCGCCCCATTTCGGATCGGGCAAGCCAATCACCGCGCACATGTGAACCGCGGGATGTTGATAAATTATTTTTTCGATCTCCGCCGGATAAACATTTTCGCCGCCGCTAATGAACATATCTTTCTTTCGGTCAACGATGAAGAAATAACCTTCTTCATCATATTGCGCGACGTCGCCGGTATGAAAAAATCCGCGCTCATCGACGGCATCGTTAGTCGCGTCGGGATTATTGAAATAGCCGGAACAATACGACGGACCTTTGAGCACCAACTCGCCCGCTTCATTCGGACCAAGGAAGCGGCCACCGTCATCGACGATTTGAGCGTCCACGAAAAAGTTTGGTCGCCCGATCGAACCGGCTTTGCGGATGGCATCTTCCGGCG
>DATCTP010000105.1:0-3044 GCA_036567885.1 Anaerolineales bacterium
GAAGAACGTGGGCGTCATCGTCAAAGGTAACATTGGTACGGGTCAATTGTCCCTTCTTTTCGATATAAACTTTTTTTGCCCCGTTGACCATGATTTCGCTGATATCGGGATCATCGAGCAAGGGCTGAATCGGCCCGTAGCCGAGCATATCGTTCAAAACTTCCTGGAAGACCCAACGCTTGATATCTTCAGGCAAGTTCAAATGCAATTGTTCGAATGTGCCACCCAAACGCTGCTGAATGAATTCACTGCGTTTTTCGTAAGCAATGCCTTCGCTTTCGATTTCACGCGCCAAGTTTGTAGCCAAATATCGCTTTAATTTTGTAAGGTCGGAAGAGGAAAGCGGTTTCTGAGCGGTGGGTTGTGTCATGAATTTTAGTTCCCCTCGGGTTCCTGCTGATCAGGTCGTACCCAGATAATCTGCGCGCGTTGTACGGCTAAAAATGGAGCTTCAAATAAAGTCTTGCCATCCTTATCCGTCACAATGGCATTGGTCATCGCCAAAAAAAATTCATCCCGGTCCAGTTCATCTTTCAAGCGTTCGCCTTTTCGCACATAGACATTGCCTTGAATTAATTGCATGGTTGTTTGCACGGTCGCATGAACGGGAATCTTGGTGACCACGTTTGTAAAGAACTTGCCTTTTTCATCATATTCAATGCTCATACGAATCAACTCCGGTTATTGTGAGCGCAGGCGATGGGCAAGATCTGCCATTTGCTGCGCCGTCTCTTTGAATACAATTGCCGTTGTGTCTTTTGGAAATTTTTGCGAGAAAGGGACGTGCTGGTTATTGGCTAAGGCAAGGTTGCTTCCCAGATAGGGTACGGAGGTTTTGATATCCAATCCGATGATCTTTTCTGCTTCGGCTTTGGTCATTCCTTCCAATCCGACCGCCCGGTTAAGAATGGCGTAAACGCTGGTAGGCTCAACCCCTTTCGAGTGCAGATATTCCCAAACTGTTTTTGTCAATGAAATCGTGCTCGAGTCGGTGCTGACGATCAATGCGATCAAATCGGCGTACTCGATGATGGGCAGGCTGATGCGTGAGAGCGAACGTCCCAGATCGATCAATACATAATCATATGAGGCTTTTAACGTGCTGATGATGTCGCCGATCGCTCCGGCTTTGAGGCGGTTTCCGGTTTCGGGATCGGGTGACCCAGCTAATAGATGGAAATGCCAATTAACCAATTCAGTCAGGTTGCTTTCAAAGAATTTTGGCGTGATCATATTGGCAGGCATATCCGCGACCGTAACCAGATTCTGATCGCTTTGATAACCAACGATATCGGCAATCGAACCAATGGGAAGAACCAAATCCACAACGACAATTCGCGCCTCGGGAATGTTCTGTGTAATATTCATCGCCATGTTGGCACATAAAGAAGATGTGCCTGTTCCACCTTTGGCGCTTAGGAAAACGATCAATAATCCCCCGGCTTTCTGAGCGATGCTTTTATTGCCCAGCAGGCGATTCACCGAATCAATCAACGCCGGCATGGCTTGAGCGGTCTTGACCAGATATTCGTTGAATCCCGCCTCGGTGCAGGAACGCGCTCGCGATGGTTGTGGATCACTGCTGAGGGCAATCAGCGGAGTATGCGCGGTGCGCGCATCCTGCCGCAAGCGTGTGGCCAAATCCTCGCCGTTTAAATCAGAAACAGTCGGATCAACGATGATCAAGTCGGGGCGGTCGCGCCAAGCAAAGATCAACCCTTCTTTTCCTGATTCGGCTTGCAGAATCTGATATTCATCCTTCTGCAGTGTTGCGCCGACAAAGTTACGGCTGGTGGCATCCGCATCGACGATGAGAATTTTCTTGCCGGCCATTCTAATTCCTTCCGATCACGATTCGATGGGCGGCATCAAGTAACCGAGGCCTGAACGCGTGACGATGTGCTTTGGAGAATGCGAATCGGTTTCAAGTTTTTGCCGTAAGCGGGCAATGCTGACCCATAAAATTTCCTTGTCGGTTTTGTATTCGGGACCCCAAACGCTGATCAGAAGATCTTCCGCTGTCAGGATTTTCCCAATGTTATGGGCGAATTGCAAAAGCAGGCGATATTCGGTAGCGGAAAGAGATATCGGCTGATCGTCGCGCCAGACTTCCGCGCGGGCAAAATCGATTCTGAGATTCTCGTGCGTGAAGAAACGCGAGCCTCCATTTTCGATGGGAGGCTGGGCGCGTCGCAATACGGCGCGGACGCGCGCTAACAGTTCGGTGGCGGAGAACGGCTTGACCAAATAGTCATCCGCTCCAAGGTCCAGACCTTTGACGCGGTCTTGTTCCTCGCCTTTGGCGGTCAACATAATGATCGGCACATTCGAGAATTGTCGGATGCGCTGGCAAGTGGCAAAACCGTCGAGGCGTGGCATCATAATATCCAATAAAACCAGGTCAGCAGGATGAGCAGAAAAAACGTCAATAGCCTGTACGCCATCCGCGGCTGTAGCCACGATGTACCCCTCTGTTTTTAGGTTGGCTTCCAACAGGCGGAGATAACGGGGTTCGTCATCCACAATGAGAATACGTTTGGACATAACGTTCTCCTTTCAATGAAAGCGGATTAGAGCATTCAATCAAGTGGTAGTTCTATAAAGAAAGTTGCGCCTTGCTCCATGACAGACTCTGCCCAAATCTTACCATGATGTGCCAGAATTATTTGCTTGCAAATATAAAGTCCCAAGCCGGTGCCGGTGATGCTTTGACCGGGCACGCGATAAAAGCGTTCGAAAATAAATGGAAGATACCCTTCGGAAATTCCGGGACCTTTATCTGAAAATGAAACGCGGATGGTATTTTTGCCGTGTTCGATGTGAATGGTCAGCGGAGAACCGGGAGCATATTTAATGGCATTGACAAATAGATTCTCAAAAACTTGAGAGAGACGAACGCTATCGCCATGAATGGGCGGCATATCTTCAAAGTTCAGTTTGATTTCGAGATCTGGTTGGTGCATTCGGACGCGTGTCGCCACATCTCGAATCAGCGCATCAAGCCGCAGAGGCTGGAATTTGAATTGGAGCGTCTTGCTTTGCAG
>DATCTP010000106.1:0-4154 GCA_036567885.1 Anaerolineales bacterium
CGCCGGTTTTAGGGTTTTCCTGAAAAGGCAAGCCGCGCGCAAAGCTGCCTGGAAATCGTCCCCGATAAAATTCGTTCAAGAAGCGGCGGTGATCGCCGCCGTTAATTCCTAAACGTGCCGCGTCTTCATCGGAAAATGTCCAGCCGATATCGTCGTGACAACGCACATAGTTGACCCAGGAAGTTTTGGGGTGAATTTTGAAGCGAGTTGCAAGCGCTTGAGCGAGTAAGTCCACTTTGCGGGTCGCGAGCGAGTTCCATAAAAGCGCCATCAAAAGCGGATTGTATGAAAGTTGGCACTCCGCGGGGTCAATATATTTTGCAACATCATCCGGATGAACAATGGCTTCGGATTTGAACAATAACGTCGGGGCGGAAATTCGCGCCGCGGCATTAAAGGCGCGAATGAGCGTGTGGGCTTGTGGCAGGTTTTCGCAATTGGTTCCCATTTGTTTCCAAATGAAGGCAACTGCGTCCAAGCGAATCACTTCCACGCCTTGATTGGCGAGGAAGAGCATCTCTTCGACCATGCGATTGAACACGGCGGGGTTGGCATAATTTAGATCCCACTGGTACTTATGAAAAGTAGTCCAGATCCATCCGCCGCGCGGAAACGGGGAAAATGCGCCGGGATGTTCGTCGGGAAAAATTTCGCGCAGAGTGCGCTCGTAGGCGTCAGGCACACTTCGGTCAGGGTAGATGCGGTACATCCCCATAAAATCAGAATTCCCAGCTTTTGCTTTGTCTGCCCATAAATGCTCGTCAGAAGTATGGTTGAAAACTAAATCGACAACCAGGCTAATTCCTGCCGCCCGCAAGTCGCGCGCGAGCAATGCAAGTTGTTCCATCGTGCCCAATGTAGGCTGAATCTCGCGATAACTGCTGACGGCATAACCGCCGTCATTTTCGCCCTCAGGCGTCTTGAACAGCGGCATCAGATGAAGATATGTCAACCCCAGTTCTTTGAAGTATGGGATTTTGGATCGTACACCCTCGAGATTGTCTGCGAATAGATCGACGTAAATTACCCCGCCGACCATTTTGTTCGACTGGAACCAAAGCGGATCTAAGTCCCTAGCAGAATCCAATTTGCGTAAGTCGTCTGGGCGCACAAACCACGAATGAGCCAGGGTGACAAGCAAATCTTCAAGATGAAAAAAGAAATCATACTGATCGCCATATAAGTCATAATAAAGTTTGAATAACTTTGGAAAATTTAATTCAAGCCGTTGGTTGAATGTTTTCCATCCTTGCGGATCGCTAGAAATTTCGGTTGTGAGGTTCGCCTCGAGCCGAGGCAAGATGCGTGTGAGAGAGCGGGAAGCTTCCCTCGAGAGAGAAAATGATGTGTTCATCTTTGCGCGTTTATGGATTCAATTTTTGTTTATTCGGCTCTGACTTTACAAAAGGCGTAAGCGCATCAGGCTTTTAGAATCAGCCACAAGTATTGATACGGTTGAAGTCTCAGCATACCGAGTGAAACCAGCTCGTTGGTGAATGCATTGATCCCTTGACCTTTCGGAAGTTCTGCAATTTGCTGTTGTCCGCTCAGGTTATTGAGAACCAACATCGATTCGTCATGGTATGTGCGCTTGTATCCTGCAATCGCAGTGGCACACGAATCAATCCATTCAAAATCGCCGCATCCCAAAGCTTGATGCTTTTTGCGAACCGCAACCATGCGGCGAATGGCATGGAACAATGAATCGGGGTTTGCCATTTGCGCCTTTACATTGACCCGCTTTGGACTGTAGTCTCCATCCAGTAATGGCGCAAAAGGTTTTGCTGGTGTAAATCCGGCGGTTGGGCTATCGTCCCATTGCATGGGGGTGCGAACACCGTTGCGATCATCCAACCAGATATTATCGCCCATACCGATTTCATCGCCGTAATAAATGATGGGCGAGCCAGGCAGTGTGAAAAGAAGCGAGTTCGCTACCTCGATCTTGCGGCGGTCGTTATCCAGCAATGGAGCCAGGCGTCGGCGGATGCCTTGGTTGAGGCGCATACGCGGCTCCGGCGCATACCGATCCCACATCCATTGACGCTCTTCGGGCGTGACCATCTCAAGCGTTAATTCATCGTGATTGCGGAGAAATGTACACCATTGACAGTTCTCCGGGATGGGCGGCGTGCGGCGCAGGATTTCAAGCATATCGTCCACGCGTCCTTTTTGGAGCGCCATATAAATCCGCGGCATGATCGGAAAATGAAAAGCCATGTGGAACTCATCGCCTTCGCCAAAATAAGGGCGGACTTCTTCGGGCCATTGATTCGCTTCACACAACAAGATTCTGCCCGGATAGTTCGCATCCATAAAAGCGCGTAACTTCTTGAGATAGGCATGTGTTTCGGGGAGGTTCTCGCAATTTGTGCCCTCGCGCTCGAATAAATAGGGGACTGCATCTGCGCGGAAACCATCAATGCCGAGTTCCAGCCAGAAGCGGGCAATGTTGATCATTTCTTCCTGGACATTCGGGTTATCAAAATTGAGGTCGGGTTGACTGGAGTAAAAACGATGCCAGAAATATTGGCCGGCTTTTTCATCCCAGGTCCAGTTGGACGGCTCTGTATCAAGGAAAATGATACGAGCATCCTCGTACTTCTTATTCGTATCGCTCCAAACGTAATAATCACGGTAACGAGAATTTCTATCCGCACGCGCAGATTTGAACCAGAGATGTTCCTCGGATGTGTGATTCATTACCAGGTCCATGATGATGCGGATTCCGCACGTGTGAGCGTTGGTTATCAAAGACTTAAAATCATCCAAATCACCAAAAGCCTTGGCGATATTGTAATAATCGGAAATGTCATATCCGTCATCTTTCAAGGGAGAAGGATAGATGGGCATCAACCAGATGCAATCCACGCCCAGGTTTTGCAAATAATCAAGTTTTTCGGAGAGCCCCCGCAAATCTCCGCGTCCGTCGCCGTTGCTGTCTTTGAAGGCGCTGACGGAGATTTGGTAAAAAACCGCGTTCTTATACCAAAGATTGCTATTCATAGGAATCGTTTAGAAGATTTCAACGTTGGAGTGAATAAAAAGTGGACTGGTTGGCGCCAGTCCACTTTCTGCTAGCCTTTGACCGAGCCTGCCAGTAGTCCGCGCACGAAGTATCGCTGGAGCGAGAAAAAGACGATCAGCGGCACGATCATGGTGAGGAATGCTGCAGCCGTAAGCAGTTCCCAGTTCTGGCCCAGGGAACCGACAATCCCTGCCAGTCTTTGCGTAAGCACCTGGTTTTGCGATGCGCCGCCAATGAAAACCAATGCCACCAGATAATCGTTCCATACCCATAGGAATTGAAATATAGCAAAGGAAGCCAGCGCTGGAACAGAGAGCGGCAATACAAGCTGCATGAAAATTTTGAAGTGCGAAGCGCCGTCCACAAATGCGGCCTCGAAAATATCTCGCGGCAGTTCGCTAATATAGTTGAATAAAAGATAAGTAGCCAACGGCAATCCGAATCCGGTATGCGCCAGCCAGACTGCCAGGAACGTGCCGTTGAGATGCAAAGACACAAAATTCTTCAGAATCGGAATCAACGCAATTTGAAGGGGGACAACCAGTAATCCCACCACCAAAGCGAACAGCATCTTGCGCCCCGGGAACTTCATCCAGGCAAATCCGTACGCGGCAAAGGCGGCAATGGCAATTGGGATTACCGTTGCAGGGATGGTGACTGCAAGGCTGTTTAAGAATCCTGATCCCATGTCAGCGCCCTGGTCGGTCTCTGTAGTTCCGTTCGCGAGCTTTACTGTATAGTTTCCGCTTGCCAATACTTGCTTGTAATTTTCCAGCGTAAAAGTGGTGCTGGCTGTCCAGGTATATGCCTCAACATCCAGATAGCCGATGCGGCGATTGCCGATCCAGATATAGCGTTTGCCGTTTTGGTTGATGCCTTGCTGGAACTGCTCGAAGGTGGCAGTGATCCCCGCCAAGGTCATGGGTTGATAACGATCCACGTTTGATGCGGGAATAATTTTCTGAACAGATACCCAATCTTTGTGAGGGAACACCGTCCACCAGCCGGAAGAGTTGATATCGATTCGGTCGCGGAAGGATGAGATCAACAATCCGAATGTGGGTATGGTCCACAGCAGGCAGATGACAGCCAATGAGCCATTAACCAACAGGCTACTGAAAAATTT
>DATCTP010000107.1:0-4877 GCA_036567885.1 Anaerolineales bacterium
CACTATGCGCGCGAAGCAAGCGCAGATGGATTCATCATTCCGGATTTACCATTGGAAGAAGCGGATGAATTTCAATCCATACTAAACGCTGGTCGAGTAGACGGCGATGGGTTTCGATACACGGAGAACGCTACTCAACCATCGCCGTCATATCGAGACCTGCCTTTAATTCAAATGCTCGCGCCGACATCTCCGAATGAGCGCATGGAAATGATTGCCCGAAATGCAAAAGGATTTATTTATCTCGTTTCGGTCACAGGCGTGACAGGCGCGCGAACAACTATTTCAGATGGACTCGGCAATTTAATTCAACGTGTGCGTGAACATACGTCCGTGCCGGTGTGCGTGGGATTTGGCATCAGTACACCTGAGCAAGCCAAACAAGTTGGTAAGTTGGCCGATGGAGTCATTGTCGGCTCGGCGTGCGTGAAAATGATTGGAGCGAGCGAACAACCTGTCGAAACGGCGAAGCAGTTTGCGTCGGAGTTTCGAAGCGCGTTGAAATAAATCCGCATGAGGTCGCGATGCGTTATCGGAAATCCACCCTTGACGCATTTGAGTGACACGCATAGAATAGCGCCCAATATGTTGTCTTCTGTCCGCTTTTACTTTGCGTATTACTTTACGGCCTCCGATCGGTTGCCGTTGGTGACGCTTAAGTAGACAGAAGAAATCTGTTCACGTAAAGAGCGAGACCAAACGGTCTCGCTCTTTTTATTTTTATTCAAGGAGCGATCAATGGCAATCCGTGGAATTCGCGGCGCGACAACTGTATCGGCAGATGAACCAGATTTGATTCTTCAAGCAACGCGTGAATTACTTGAAGCAATTCTGGATGCGAACACAAGTATGAAACCTGAAGATGTTGGCAGCGCCATCTTTACTGTGACGGACGATCTCGCTTCGACCTTCCCTGCGCAGGCTGCCCGTCAAATGGGCTGGAGCCTCGTCCCGATGATGTGTGCGCGCGAAATTCCTGTTCCGGGTAGTTTGCGAAAAGTTATTCGCGTACTTGTGCATTGGAATACGGATGTATTGCAGAGTGAAATCACGCATGTGTATTTACGAGACGCGGTCAAACTGAGACCCGACTTGGTCGCTGCACAATAATTATTTGTTTAGGAGAAATTACCATGATGATCATAATGAAAGCCAATGCCACGCCGCAACAAGTGGAACACGTTATCGAACACGTCAAGGCAGAGGGGCTTAGTGTCCATCTTTCTCAAGGCGTGGAAGCCACCATCATCGGCGCCATCGGCGAGACTCACAACATTCCGCTGGATCGCTTCGACAGCCTTGACGGCGTGGAACTCGTCCAACGAATCACACAGCCATTCAAACTCGCGTCGCGCCAATTCCATCCGGAGAATTCGATCTTTCCGCTCGATGGATTCACGGTCGGCGGCGAGGAGATTGCCATCATCGCGGGACCGTGTTCGGTGGAGAGTCGCTCCCAGATCGTCGAGACGGCTCAGGCGGTGAAAGAAGCGGGCGCGTCCGCATTGCGCGGCGGAGTCTTCAAGCCGCGTACCTCGCCCTATTCGTTTCAGGGACTCGGCGAAGAAGGTCTTGAATATCTTGCCGATGCGCGCGAGAAAACCGGATTGCCGATTGTGAGTGAGATCATGTCGCAGACTCAGCTCGAAGTGATGGTCAAGTATGTGGATGTGTTTCAAGTGGGGGCGCGCAATATGCAGAATTTCAATTTGCTTCGCGCCATCGGCGAGACGCAAACGGCGGTGCTTCTCAAGCGCGGACTTTCTGCAACCATCGAAGAATTGCTGATGTCCGCCGAATATATTTTGGCGGGTGGCAACAAACAAGTGATGTTGTGCGAGCGCGGTATTCGGACGTTTGAAACTGCCACGCGCAACACCACGGACATTAATGCGATTCCCGTTTTGAAAAACTTGACGCATCTTCCGGTCATCCTCGATCCGTCGCATGCAACCGGTCATGCGGATTACGTCGCGTCCATTGCGCGCGCTGCCATTGCCGCCGGTGCGGATGGACTCATCATTGAAGTCCATCCCAATCCCGCGGACGCGGTTTCCGACGGCAAGCAATCGCTCAAGCCTGAAAAATTTGCGGAGATGGTCAAACAGGTCGGGCAGATCGCGCAAGTCATGAATCGTCGTCTCGCATCTGTTCAAACAACAACGGTGTGACATGTCTGACGATGATAGTTTTTTTCTATCGAAATCAAAAATCGCAATCGTTGGATTGGGATTGATGGGCGGCTCGCTGG
This sequence comes from Anaerolineales bacterium, assembly GCA_036567885.1. Classification (GTDB taxonomy): domain Bacteria; phylum Chloroflexota; class Anaerolineae; order Anaerolineales; family Villigracilaceae; genus Fen-1038. The sequence goes on from DATCTP010000107.1 coordinate 2,252, forward strand.
CTTTGGCGCTAAAAGGAAAATGCGCCGCACTTTTTGGGATTGATTCGGATCGCGCAACGCTTGAACTGGCTGGCCATCAAAATATCGTTGACCGCGCCGACAGCGATCCCGCCAAACTTCTTCCCGATGCCGATCTCGTTATTTTATCTGCGCCCGTACCCGCCATTTTGACTCTGCTCGAGCAATTGGCAACCTTCACACCGAAACGTTGTATCGTGCTTGATTTGGGTTCGACCAAACAATTGATTGTTGAAGCCATGTTGCATCTGCCCGAACGCTTCGATCCCATTGGCGGACATCCCATCTGCGGCAAGGAAAAACTTTCGCTGGCAAATGCAGAGCGGACTTTGTACTATGCCGCGCCGTTTTTGTTGACGCCGCTGGAGAGAACCACGCCGCGTGCTTTATCGGCAGCTAGGCAAATCATCGAGGCGATTGGCGCAAAAGCGAATTTTCTTGATGCCGTTGAACATGACCGCATTCTTGCATCCACGAGTCATCTGCCGTTTTTGCTTTCGTCCGCATTGGCGCTTTCCACGCCGCAAGATGTCGCCTCGTTCATCGGCCCCGGATTCAAATCCACGAGCCGTTTGGCTGGAACATCTTCGTCTATGATGCTGGGCGTTTTGCAATCCAACCGCGAAAACGTGTTAAGCGCGTTGCATGAATTTCAAAACCGTCTTGCTGAAATTGAATCAGTGATTTCTTCCAATGATTTTCCAAAGCTTGAATCGATTCTGAGTGAAGCGCAATGCAAATACCAAACATTTGTCCTATGAATTCACTTGAAATCAAACCAATCCACCAGCCATTGAACGCTACCGTTCGCGTGCCCGGCTCCAAGTCGCTGACCAACCGCGCCTTGTTGATCGCATCGTTGGCAAATGGGACTACGCGCTTGACCAATGCTTTGTTCTCTGACGATTCGCGTTACTTCGCCACAGCCTTGCAGACTTTGGGTTTTGATATTCAACTTAATGAAGCCAACCATGAAATGATTGTTACCGGCTTGGGCGGAAAAATCCCTGCGAACAAAGCCGAACTTTTCATCGGCAATGCGGGCACCGCGGCAAGATTTCTCTCCGCATTTCTTACACTTGGAAACGGCGAATATATTCTGGACGGCGAGGCGCGCATGAGAGAACGTCCGATTGGAGACTTGGTGGATGCATTAACTCAACTCGGCGCGAAACTGGAAACAACCAATCATTGTCCGCCCGTAAAAATTTTTGCATCGGGTTTGTGCGGCGGCAAGACCAAAATTGCCGGAGACATTTCATCGCAATTCCTTTCGGCTTTGTTGATGGTCGCGCCGTATGCAAAATCTCTGGTCGAAATAGAAGTTGCCACCGAATTAAATTCCAAGCCCTATGTGGACATGACCATTGCCCTCATGAAGGATTTCGGCGTGGAAATCCGACGAAATGGTTACGAACTTTTTACCATTCATCCCACTTTCTATTCACCACTTTCCGCTTATTCCATAGAATCCGACGCCTCCGCTGCATCTTATTTTTTTGCCGCGCCCGCAATTTGTAGCGGAACAGTCCGTGTGGAAAATATCTCGCGCAGATCAAAACAAGGCGATATTGCTTTTCTGGATGTTCTCGAACAAATGGGATGTCAGGTCACGGAAGGGGAGAACTTCATCGAAATCTCTGGCGCAGAATCTTTGCTGGGCGTGGATGTGGACATGCGCGACATCCCTGACACGGCTCAAACTCTTGCGGCGATTGCGCCGTTTGCTTCTTCGTCCACAAGAATTCGCGGCATTGCTTCAGCAAGAGTCAAGGAAACGGATCGCGTCCACGCAACTTGTGTCGAACTGGCGCGGCTTGGTGTCCAAGTGGACGAACACGAAGACGGCATGACCATTTACCCATGTCAAATCTTTAAACCTGCCAACATTCAAACCCACAACGATCACCGCATGGCAATGGCATTTTCTCTCATTGGTTTGCGTTTTAATGGCGTGACGATTGAAAATCCATCCTGTGTTTCAAAGACCTTTCCGAGCTTCTTTGAAGTGTTGGAAACATTACGTTAATCATTATGTCTGAATCTTCATCGTTCATCGTTCATCCTTCATCCTTTGAACTTGGTCTCATCGGTTATCCGCTCGGACATTCGCTTTCGCCGAAAATCCATAAGGCCGCTTTGGAATCCTGTGGATTAAAAGGCAACTATTCCCTATTCCCAATTCATCCTGATGATAAGCAGGGATTGAAAGATTTGCTTGACCGAGTCCGATCTGGAGAAATTCATGGACTTAACGTGACCATTCCTCACAAACAAAATGTGACCGAATGGTTGGATGAACTTATGCCAACCGCAAAAGCCATCGGCGCAGTCAACACGATTTATATGCACGAAAACAAACTTATCGGTGATAACACCGACGCACCCGGATTTTTACTGGATTTGAAAAAGTTTATTGGGAATCGGGAATTGGAAATTGGGAAATCGGCATTGGTTTTGGGAGCGGGCGGTTCGGCGCACGCAGTGGTGCATGTTTTAGTTAATGATGGTTGGAATGTTATTCTCGCTGCTCGACGAATAGAACAAGCCCAACAACTTGCTAGTTCATTCACGCATCACGCATTACGCATCACAGATGGTATCTCGA
>DATCTP010000108.1:0-4701 GCA_036567885.1 Anaerolineales bacterium
TCCGCAAGTTGTTTGGCTGGCTCTTTGGTCTTGCGGTCGTTGACAAAGTCCACGCCGATCATCAGACCGATGCCGCGCACATCGCCGATGCTCGGATGGCGCGCTTGGATTTCCTCGAGCGCGTCAATCGTGTATTGACCGACCTCCGCCGCGTTGGCGAGATATTGTTCTTGGATCAATTCAATGGTTGCAATGGCCGCCGCACACGCCAGCGGATTGCCGCCATAGGTATTGCCATGCGAGCCGCGTTCCCAATCCATCACCGATTGACGTGCGATGCATGCACCCAGCGGCACGCCAGAGGCGATTCCTTTTGCAGCGGTGACGATATCCGGCTCGATTCCAAAATGTTCGATAGCCCACCATTTGCCGGTGCGTCCCATGCCCGATTGGACTTCGTCAACCATCAACAATATTTCATACTTGTCGCACAACTTTCTCAGCGCCGGATAAAAACCGGGCGGCGGGACAATGTATCCGCCTTCGCCTTGAATCGTTTCGACGAGGATGCCCGCCACTTCATCGGGCGGAAGAATGTGTCCAAGAATTTGATCTTCGATGTAGCGGACAACGGTCTCACCATAATCTTCGCCGTTCCGTCGTTCCAACACCGGCCGGTATGGATTTGGAAACGGCGCATGTACCACGCCGTTCATCAATGGATAGAATCCGCCGTGATAGGTCGGCTTGCTGGCGGTAAAGGTAACGGCACCCATTGTCCGTCCGTGGAATGCGCCGGTAAAGCCGATGAAGTTGGATCGGCCCGTGTGGTATCGCGCCAGCTTGATGGCGGTCTCAACGGCTTCGGTTCCGGAATTGGTCATGAACGAAACGGCGGCTTCGTTGAACGGTGCGATCTCATCCAGTTTTTCCGCCAACTCAATCCATTTGGCGTGATAAAAATCAGAAGAGATGTGCAGGAATTGTTCCGCCTGTTCTTGAATCGCCTTGACCACTTTCGGATGCGCGTGACCGGTGGATGTCACCGCGATGCCCGCCATAAAATCGAGGAAGCGATTGCCGTCCACATCCCAAACTTCCGAGCCTTTGGCGTGATCCACCACGAGCGGATAACTGCGCGGATACGATGGTGATATCACCGATGAATCGCGCTTGATCAAGGCGCGGGCTTTGGGTCCGGGTAATTTCATGGGTTCCATAACAAACTCCTTATTTGATTGCTTGTTCTGCTAATGTGCGCGCGCCGAGCAGTCCGGCATCATCGCCGAGCGCGGCGATTTCGATTTTTAGGTTTTCAAAATAGCGCGGATGAAAAACCCGCTTGTGTAAACTGGCGTGGAATGAATCGAATAATAGCGGACCAACTTGGGAAACGCCGCCGCCGAAAATAACAATGGACGGATCGAACGCATGCAGGAATGACGCCACGGCGATGCCAAGATATTCACCGGCGCGCTGATAAGCGGAGATGGCTAGCGCGTCGCCTTGAAGTGCGGCATCCGCGACTTGGTTCGCGCTTAGATCCGGATCACGCTTCAAATTCGACTTTGCGCCGGATTCTAATTCCTTGAGCACATACTTAACGATGGCTGGTCCCGATGAAAAAGATTCGAGATGACCGGCAAATCCGCAAGAGCAGAGCGGACCATCCGGGTCAACGATGGAATGTCCGAGTTCGGCGGCAAGACCATGGTAGCCTTGCAGAAGATGGTCATTGGCAATAACGCCGCCTCCGATGCCGGTACTAATCGTTAGGTACAGCACATCGTGATGTCCCTTGGCCGCACCGTATTTCCATTCGCCGAGGCAAGCCATGTTCGCATCGTTATCCAACAACGCCGGAACATGAAAATGTTCGGAAAGTTTCGGCGCGAGCGGAAAATTATCGAACTGTCTGATGTTCGGTGTGGCAAGCATGTAACCCGTATGCGGATCAAGTGGTCCCGGTGATGCAATCCCAATCGCGTCCACTTTCTGTGAATGTGGCCAAACATCTTCAATGGCTTGAACCATACGGTCAAAAACGCCGGGCTCGTTTGCCAGAGTTTTGACGCGTTGATGCGAGCTTGGTCTAATTTGATCTGATTCGTAAGCAGCGGTGCGCAGATGCGTCCCGCCAATATCCACAGCAATGATTGTTCCCATGTGCACAATTATACCTTACGCTCCTGATTGAACCATGATCAGTGAGCCAATGAAAGTCCCAACGCGTTGACAATCCTTTTTGCCAATGCTAGACTCATCTCCTGATCCTATGATTTCCTTTTTGAAAACAACTTGGCGCGACGTGCGCAGCTTCCCGCTCGATTTTATACGCGACCGCGATTTGCTTGCAATTACGAGCCTGACGCTGATCCCGTGGTTGATTCTGTTGATCCGCAATCGGGATTTGAATTCGCTTCAACCGCTGACTTGGATCTTTGGTTTCATCGCCTTCTATTGGCTGATCGGCCATCAGCAAACGTTAACTCCAGTCAATGTCCGCAAGCCGCGCCTGGAACTTTTCATCGCCCTGGTTTTCGTGGCGGTATGGATCATTTATCGTATCGGTGAATATGGACATTGGTATGTTGTCCCCACTTTCGGATTGAATAATAGCTGCGGTCCCATTTCCGAAACGCCTTTGCCAAAGATGCTCGAAATGTTTTTGCTGCCGCTCATCTTCTTGCTGCTTTTGCAATATTCATTGGCGCAGACAGGATTTCGTTTGGATAAGTTTTCCTGGCTTGCGGCGCTTCTGCCGTTGATCGTTTTGGTTGCATTCGGATTTGTGAATCATGGGCCGCAAACTTTTGCAATCTCTTCGGCGTGTTATTTCTTCGGTGCGGGCTTGCCCGAAGAATTTTTATTTCGCGCATTTCTTCAGACGCGGCTCGAAGCGATTCTACGTCGTCCGTTGTGGGCGGTGTGGCTAGGTTCATTCATCTTTGGATTAACACACATTCCGATTGATCTCGCGGGGAATATAAATAACTGGCAATACGCATTGCTCACCGCATTCACCTATCAGATGACGGTGGGCTTTGTGCTGGGCTATGCCTACATGCACACGCGCAGCTTGCTGCCGCTATCGCTTATCCACACGCTGATTGATTTTGTTTTCTAATTCTTAAGAATGGGAACGATTTCGTTTTTCAGCGCGTCGATCACGCGCTCTTTGTGGCGTCCATGCATCGGCATCGTTTCGATTTCGTCCAACGAGAAATAACCGAAGGCGGTGGTTTCATCGCTCACGCCAAGTTGTCCGCCCATGATTTCTGCTTCAAAACTCAAAACTGCGATTTGGACTCGGTTGCCATCACGATAGATGACCACTTGATCTCGATTGCTGTAAATGCCGATCAAACGCCTCGTGCGGACCTCGAGACCGGTCTCTTCCAGCACCTCGCGCTGACAGCACTCTTCAATCGATTCGCCCGATTCCATTTTGCCGCCGGGCAGACACCACAAGCCGTTGTCGGCGCGTTGAGTGAGTAAAACTTTTTGGCGGGTTTCATCGAAAATCACCGCGCATGAACCGATGCGAAGTTCCGCGTCTTTGCTGATGCGATCACCGTAGAGAATTTGTGTCATTTGCGCTCATATGTAGGGGCGATTCGCGAATTGCCCCTACAAAATTATTTGATAAATGTTCCGTTACGAAGTTCAACTAACGTTTGCTGAATTTCTTCCATCGTATTCATCACGAACGGGCCATACGGCGCGATCGGTTCCTTGAACGGCGCGCCCGCCATCAACATGAATCGAACGGATTTGTTCTCGGTTTTGACGCGGATCGAATCGCCATCGTCAAACTTGACGAGATGAACGGCTTCAACAGTGGTTCCTGAGCCTGTCAAAGGATGGTCAGCAAAAATGCCTTCGCCTTCAAAGACATATGCGAGCGCGGTGTGTCCGCTGGGGACGGGTTGAATAAAATCGGTGTCGGGAGCCAGTTCAACGTCCAGATAAAGAGGCGAGGCGGCGATTTCGGTAACGGGACCGACAATATCGTACACTTGTCCCGCGACGACGCGGATTTTAATCCCATCTTTTTCATAGGTTGGAATCGTCGCGGCGTTGACTTCCTGATAGCGAGGCTCGGTCATCTTGAGTCGCTTTGGCAAATTGACCCACAGTTGAAATCCGTAGATGTTTCCACTCTCGCCGCGGCGCGGCATTTCTTCGTGCAGAATGCCGCGACCGGAAGTCATCCATTGCACATCGCCGGGACCGATTAAACCTGAATTGCCGAGGCTATCGCGATGCGCCGTGGAGCCTTCGAGCATGTAGGTGACGGTTTCGATGCCGCGATGCGGATGATAGGGAAAGCCGCGGATGGGACCTTCCACGGGATCGTTGAAGGCGAAGTGATCGAAGAGCAGGAAGGGATCGAAGAGATTGGATTTATGTGGCGCGATGGAACGTCGAAGCAATACACCCGCGCCTTCGATGACGTATTGCGGTTCGACGATTTGTGAGATGGTTCGGGAGTTGGTCATGCAGAATAGATGAGACGTAAAGATTAGGTATTACAAACCTATTTTCTGTTTTTGCTCTGTATCTTATAGAAGTTGGATACCAATCTAATTGAAAACTCTGCATCTTTTTTTACAATCACATAAGGATTTCGATATCTTTTATTTTTGAATTCCCCATTCCAAACGCGTTCCATTATCGAACCTTTTCTCAAACCCATATACGGATGATCATAGGGATTCCTTATTTGTCTCAACTTATCTAATTGAATAGCAAACTTCT
>DATCTP010000109.1:0-9146 GCA_036567885.1 Anaerolineales bacterium
ATGGTTTCGCATCGCCAGCCAATCCGTGCCGACTTGTTCCTGCCACCAACCCGCCACATCTTCCAAATATTCGCTGTAACTATCCAGCCAGTTGATGGATGGAAAATGCCGCGCGGATGCCAGTGATTTATCCAATGCCCAGAAGCAGCGGATAAACCGTTTGGTGTGTTGCGTAACCGGCTCCGAGAAGTCACCGCCGGGAGGCGATACCGCGCCGACAATGGTCACCGAACCTTGATTCCCGTTCGTCGTTTCAACAAATCCGGCGCGCTCGTAAAACTCCGCGAGGCGACCCGCGAGATATGCAGGATAACCTTCCTCGGCAGGCATTTCTTCCAAGCGACCGGAAACTTCGCGCAAGGCTTCCGCCCAACGCGAGGTCGAATCCGCCATCAATGCCACGTGATAACCCATATCGCGATAATATTCGGCAATCGTGATGCCAGTGTAGATACTGGCTTCGCGCGCCGCCACCGGCATGTTTGATGTGTTCGCAATCAATACCGTGCGTTCCATCAAGGGGCGGCCATTGCGCGGATCTACCAAATGCGGAAACTCTTGTAGCACTTCGGTCATCTCGTTGCCGCGCTCACCGCATCCGATATAAACAATCACCTGTGCGTCCGCCCATTTAGCGATGCTGTGCTGCGTGACGGTTTTGCCTGAACCAAACGGGCCCGGGATGCCAGCCGCACCGCCCTTCGCAACCGGAAAGAATGTATCCAGCACACGCTGACCGGTAATCAATGGCGTGTTCGCACCGAGACGAGTCTTATACGGTCGCGGGCGGCGCACGGGCCAACGCTGTAACATCGTCAATTCTTTTTCGCCGTTATCGGTTTTCAAGCGTGCAATCGGCTCTTCGATGGTGTATTCGCCCGATGGCGCAACCCAACTCAAGGTCCCGGAAAGATCGGGCGGCACCATGATGCGATGTTCGAAGGTTTCGGTTTCCATCACAATGCCGAGGATCGCGCCGCCATTCACCACATCGCCAACTTTCGCTTTCGGAGTAAACTTCCAGCGATCTTTTCGGTACAACGGATCTAATCTCATACCGCGTCCGATGAACGAACCGGATTGCATTTCGATCAAAGGCAACGGACGTTGGACGCCGTCAAAAATACTTTTCAATAATCCCGGTCCGAGTTCCACGGAAAGCGGCAAACCGGTGCCGAAGATCGGCGCGCCGGTTTTCATGCCGGAGGTTTCTTCATAAACTTGCGCGGTGATGATGTCGCCATCCAAACCGATCACTTCGCCGACCAAACGCTCTTCGCCCACCTCCACCAATTCCAACATGCCCACGTAACGCGAGCCGCGGGCGCGTACCACCGGCCCGTTGATCCAGATCACGCTTCCGATTTGCTCGCTCATAACTTTTCTCCCATCAACACGTGATAGACCGAAGAGCGCAGGGCATTTTGCAATCGGGTCAAGCGAGTCTCCAAGGTATTGTCATAATGCAGGCGGCCATCCGATGTATCCACAACTACACCGAGACCATTTTCCAACGATTTTCCCATCGAGATGTGCGCATTCAATTCCTTTGAGATTTGTTCGAGAGTTTGTAAGTCGAGCGACTTCATGGTCGCATCGTCGGCGCGGACCTCGGCGCGATCCGCTTTCAATTGAATCAAAGCTTCCCGAAGGAGTTGAGTCACAATTTGGTCGTAGTCAGAACGTTTTTGAATCGAAGAAAGTCTTTGCCGCGCGGCATCGAATACTTTATCCAACAATTTTTCGCGATACTCCAATTGAATCGTGCGCGCTTTTAGCTGGGCAGACGCAATCACCTGGCCGCGCAAACGTTCGGCTTCAACCTTGGCGTGTTCGAGGATGGCTTTTCTTTCCGATTCAGCCTGCTCCTTTGCCTGCTGTCGAACGGCATCGGCTTTTGTTTTTGCTTCCACTTGGATTTGTTCCGCTTCAGTCCGCGCATCGTTCAGGATGGCGCGGGAAAGCGCTTCGATATTTTCTTCTTCTCTCATAATTCAAATACCAATCCGTTTCACCTAATGCAATAGATGCATCAGGAAAGAATCACAACTTGATGCCGATGGCTCGCAGGACAATCTCGCTCAATGAAGGCTCATCCGGCGACACGCCTTCCGGCGAAGGAATCTCAACCACCAACGGAATTGTGCTGTGCAGCTTCAGGTCATCCATGCGCGCTTGGATCAATTTGGCGATATCCTGAGTCACGAGAACAATGCCAACATCCTTCGCCGCCAAAGCACCGTCGAGAGCCTGATTCGCTTCATCCAGCGATGCCACCGCCTGACCGTGAACTCCGGCAAGCGAAAATCCAAGCACGGCATTCGGGTGACCGATAACGAGAACCTTCATAAAATTACTTCGGCAAAACCAGGAAGGAAATAATCAACCCGTAGATCGCGATCCCTTCGGAGAGACCTACAAAGATCAGCGAACGACCGAAGGATTCGGGCTTCTCTGCCGTTGCGCCCACAGCCGCTGCGCCGGAACCACCTACCGCAATCCCTGCGCCGATGCAAGCCAAACCCGTGGAAAGTGCCGCAGCGAGTCTTGCATATGGATCCGCGGCAGTTGCGGCTTGACTCATTCCGGAAGCGAATACAAGAGACGGCGAAGCAAACCAGACTACTCCTAGTCCGGCTGCCATCATGCCGACTAAAAAGTTGAACGCATTAAATCCATTGACCAACCGAGATATTGATTTGGACGGGTTGGTCTTCCCGTTTTGAAGAACATAGATCACAGCAGGAATAACCGGGATCAAACCTACGAGCACAGCGAAAACTACAAACATTGTTTCTCTCCTTATGATTTAGAAATTTATTATTTAAGCACAACAGAAAATCAGGATCAATTCAATTCGCTCACCTCGGATGAACTAACCCTCCTCGTTCGAAGGAGTGACCTTCAATGGCTCAAAGCGCATCCCGCCGCCGGTAAAGAACTTGCCAAACAACTCGTAATAGTGCAAACGCATCGTCTGAATACCCACGATCAATCCTTCTAATCCAACGATAATGATATTGCCAATGAGAATCACGATCCAGAATTTTACGTTTGGCTCAGTTCCAGCCAGCGAGAAGATGGCAAGACTCAGACCGCCGTGCGCTACGGCAAACGCGCCCACACGCACAAAGGAGAGCGTATTGCTGAGCATACTAATGACCGTTTCAAAAACATCCATGAACGATTGGACAAAGAACATCAGAAAGCCGCCAACACCTTTTCCTTCGACTAGGGGGCGATGACCCTCTACCAAGTTTCTAAAGAATCCGGAGAACATAACCAATATGCCAAATACCAGAGCGATTGCAGTGAAAGGGAGCGGCAGTTTACTTATGGCAACTGCGACCCTCGGCGCAATTGCAGTGTTGCCCAAGAACCCACCCAGCAAGGCAAGGAAAGAGATGTAGAATGCCAGTGCAACCAAACCTGTATGACCGAAAATCAAGTGCGCCCAATCTTTTGAACGGATATTGTTAAAAATTCCGAGCAAGAAAGCAAAGAGCAAGAGAACGATGCCTACATCAATAGCGAGACTCAAAATGCTAAGAATATTTTCAATCGGGCTGATCCACAGCGGTTCGAAATGGAAATGAAGATATGTATCAATCGATTGACCTTCAAAGCCAAAAATACTTCCATACAAATATCCAAACACAGCGGCCGATGCGCCGCAATAGGCAATCAGCAGTCCCAGGCTTTGCATCCCTTTCGCAAAAATCTTATTGTGTATCAAAAGACCCAACACCAGCAGAATCAATCCCTGTCCCAAATCTCCAAACATCGCGCCATATAAAAGCGGGAATGTGATTGCCATTAATAGTGTCGGATCCAATTCACCGTAGAGGGGCCGCGCATATGTATTGACGAGCATCTGAAATGGGCGCAGGAATTTGTTCGTTGATAAAGCTACCGGCACATTAAGATTTTCTCCATAACGCGCCGTAGGCAATGATTCAATTAGGATTTCCTTGGATGCCGCTCGAAGCCGAGTTGTTAATCCGTCCAAATCATCAACCGGCACCCAGCCCGTGACTACGTATGTGTGTTTGAGCTGTCCATAGCGGACAATCGCGTCCGACAGCACGCGGCTAGTATGAACTTGCCATGATAAATCTCGCAACTGCTGACGGTGCGTTTCAGCAAGTTTGGATAAAGACTCTTTTGCGTCGGCAATCGAATGCTGCGCTTCGTCAATAGATTGATGAAGGGACTGAATAATATTTGCAGGTGTTCCTTTGTATTCTTCCGGTACGATTAATGGATTGAGGTAAGCGCTTCGGGCGGCGCGCTCCAAAACGTCAGAGTTGGTTTGAGACCCAACCAGCAGAACAACCGCTTTATCGGCATCCGAGCGAAGATTCAGAAAGACATGAGGCACACGCGCTAAACTCGTTTGCAGGCGATCCACATTTGCGGCGGGAATCAGTCCCAGCGTTGAATGAACGTAGCGGGAATTGCGAAGGGCACTGACATCCAAATCAACCTCCGCAACCGGTTCAAGTTGGCGAAGAATACTTTCCAGTTGTTCCAAGCGCTTCTTTTCACCCGATAGCTGATCACTAGCCGCCTTGACTTGACCTTCTATCTCTTCAAGCGCTGGACGAATCTTCTCGACCTCAACCATCGCGTCAAACTCGGATGAAGGCGGTCCGCCCTCATCAATGGAAAGTCCCTGCATCACAATTTGGATTCGCCGCTCCAACGCGGCGTATGAAGCGGCATTTTCCTGCCATGTGTTCGCTGACCCGGATGCCACGCCCGGATAATTGCTATCCGTCTGATGAAATACCCCGTATGTGCTCAATACTTTCGTCACCGCCAATAAATCCTTGGCGGGGACTATTAACTCGATCTCGGTCATCGCTTTTGGAAAGAACATTTAATCTCCATTCGAACTGTTAAAATGATTTTGTTCCAAAGCCAAGATTTCCACGAACGAATTTCAAATTACGTTGCTAGGTATTCGCAAAACTCGTTTTCAACAAAAATGGTCGAAACTCATCATCAGGAGCATGAGAAAATTTCGCCTCGATCAACAAAGTCAAGTCCTGTATCTCAAGGTCACTCAAAATCAAAAAAGCCAGCGGCACGCCAATGTGAAATGGATTCCCTACAAAAGCCGCCATGCATTGCTTCATCACATATCGTTTGAGCTGCGATTCCAATTTCGGCAAACCGCCGCGAGGTTCGTTCAGCAACGCGGCTACATCCGAAAGTCCAGGGTAGATTCGTTCCACTACAGACGGAATATCGACGCCCGCCGCGATCGCGCGCACATCTTCATCGCGCAAGCGATAGCCAAACGGTAGAGTATAGTTAATCAATTCTTCTTCGGAGAGTTGGTAGTAGACCCGATAGCGGATCGCCCACATCAGGTTATTCATATCCAATAACGACCCCACGATCCGCAGAGCGTGATCCCGATCTGAGCCTTGCAGTTGTTTCGCTTCCTTCCAAAGCTTCCGCCAGTAATATAAATCCAACGCCACTTCCAATGGGAATAAATTTTGCTCGGTAGCATATCGCTTCATGGCAAATGAAAGCGTATCCGCATAGGGAGTATTGTTGAGCAAATCAACCGCGGCGGTTACGCTCCCAGTCTCCACCATGGCTTGCAACGGCAGAACCGTGATAGAACCAATCGGGAAAAGCACGTCGCGCACGTGGTCCCAGGAAGAATTCGTTGTAATCCCGCGTAAAACCGCTTTCAAATTTTCAACTTCAAAATAACGATAGAGTTGAGTCAAGAGCGGTCGGGTATGTTCCGGCGCCATATAAATGGTAGTGTGATAGGCATCTGCGAGTTTCCCCTTTAGATGCAAAACGACTCGCGCAGGCATAAGATCCCTATCTTTCAAATTATCAAGATATGAGCCATAGGCTGTATGTTTGAGTTGATCCACGATATTCAACATATCGGGCACATCGCTTAGACGAATTAGATCGTGCGGACTTAATAAACTGGAATACATCGCGCGAACTCGAGCGCTGATCGCTGCATAAGCAGAAACGCCGCCAGAAGCCATTCGAATTACGCTTTTCCGGTTACACGATCAAGAATATATGTGACAGCGCGATCAAAGTTGCTCATTGCCAAAGTTTCGATCTGATGATTCTTTTCCTCGGCTTGAGCCAGAATACGGGAAACTTCCTCTTCGGCTTGCGCTTGCGAAACCAATTTGCGCGCCTCTGCATGCGCCTCTGATAGAGCTTGATCCAAGATATTCTGAGCATCCTGTTCTGCAAGACTTGGCAATTGTTGAGCATCATGAACGGCTACTTCATGAAGTTCTTCAGCCCTTTTTTCGATCTCAAGTATTTGTTGGATATGCTTCTCACTCATGTAGTTGACTTCTCCAAGCGCCAGTAATTGCGCAATATTGTAAGTTAAAAGTTTAAGATAATCAAGGTCTGAATAGGTATAAATCATAGATTTCACAATGCGGTACATGGTTTAACAAAAAAAGTTTTGGCATTTCTGCCAAAACTTTTTGATTTTGATGCGAAAGCCGTTATCGCAGGCTTTGACGCAAACCTTCCAGCTTTCCAGCCACTGAACCATCCAATACTTTATCGCCAACCGTAATCACCAACCCACCCAGAATGGCGGGGTCAACCCGGAACGATACTGCTTGTGCGCCAACTTTGGAGAGCACACTCTTTTTTACAGTGTCTTGTTCCACAGCGCTAAGCGGCAACGCGCTGACCACTTCAGCAGACTCACCTTTAAAGTCAGCTTCATCAAGCACAACTACCTTGCCCGATTTTATACCGGAGAAGAATTCATCCAGCAAAGCGTGCTGACGTTTTTCGTCGAGCGTTTCGCCAACCAATTTCTGCGCCGCAGCAATTGCAAGAGCCGCCACCTGACCGCGCAAATCACCAAGGATATGTTCGCGTTCCATCGCGATTTCAGCCAAGGCACCTTCGCGTTCCTTTGCGATTTCCTGCTCCGCGTCCGCCTTGACTTGTAGAGCGGATCTCTCCGCGCGCTCATTCGCTTCATTGACAATACGAGCGGCATTTGCCTGAGCATCCGCAATGATCTTTGCCGATTCTTTCTCTGCGTTCGCGCGGGCTTCCGCCGCGACGCGTGCATCTTCCATGCCCTGTTCAATTTTCTTCTTGCGGGTCTCCATCATATTCAAGAGCGGCTTATAAACCCAAGCCTGCAACGTTAGGAATACGATGATAAAAGCAATGATCTGAACGATGAGAAGACCAAGATTAATACCAAGTGCTTCCATGCATGCTCCTATCCAATTAAACGACTTTGAAGAGCATAAGGAACGCAATAACCATACAATAGATCGCAATCGCTTCCGAGAAGGCGATGCCGAGAATCATATTGGTCAAAAGATTTCCATATGCATCCGGGTTGCGAGCCATCCCGCCCAACGCGCCCTGCACGCTCAATCCGATACCCACACCAGCTCCGGCTGCGCCGATCATTGCCAACCCAGCGCCTATAAAACGAGCCGCATCCAAAATATTACCTTGCATTGTATAAGCCTCCTTAACCTGATTCTAGATTTCGTGAACTTCTTCGTGCGCTTCTTCGTGCTCATGACCTTGTGTAGCTTGCGCCATAAAAACCATCGTTAACATGCCAAACACAAATGCTTGTATCACACCAACAAACAACTCAAATAGCATAATCATAGACGGCAAAATACTAATCCTGCCCAGCAGCGATGAAACAATTGCCACCAATACCAAACCTGCAAACATATTACCAAAAAGACGGAAGGCAAAAGAAATAATCTTGGAAAATTCCGAGATGATCTCAAGTAAGCCAACCAGAAAGTCCATCGCACCAAAGAATGGGACTTTGAACATACTGCGGACATTAAAGAACTTATAGAAGTAACCAAATCCTTGCGTTTGAACACCAATGATCTGGGTCATAAACACGGAAATCAAGGCGATGGCTAGCGTAAAATTCAAATCAATGGAAGCGCCACGCAGAAATGGAACTAGGTCAAAGCCATTTGCCGTTTCGCCAGGCAAAATATTCGCAAAGATTCCCATCGCTTGAATAGGATGCCCAGTGGCAACCGGACGTACGATACCAATTGACTCAAAGCCCGGTAGAAGTTTAAGCAAATTCGCAAACAGAACATAAAACATAATGGTGGCAAACCACGGAAAGATGATCGGCGCTATTTTCGAGCCCGTAGAGCCCTCGGTCATGTTGTAAAGCAATTCAAAAAAGGCTTCCATCAAATTCCCAATGCCGCGCGGAACCAAATCCGTATTCGCACTTTTCTTCAAAGAACGGTTTGTATAGAATGCAATGATGATTACCAAAAGTATTGTCAAAACCAAGGGCGGAATCGAATTCACTAGATAAAACGATCCGATCACTGGCAAGGTGAACAAAGGCTGCTCAATCAGTTTTTCAGCCGAAAATGTGATCGCTGGTTGAACGGGAACCAATATCCCGCCAACGATAAATCCAATGATCATCAGCGCCAAAACGACCCACCGACGCCAAGGTCTTCGTTTTTCTGTTTCCAAACATGCCTCCTAAACTAAGAAGAAGAATTATCTTCCTTCTTTTGGGATTTTATTTTTGCCACTGCACGACGCGCCACGAACAGCATCACGATCACGGAGAAAGGTGTACCAGCCAGCAACAGCAACAAAGTGAATAGCGGCCGCGTACCAAACACCTTATCCAACCACAAACCGCCCAGTAACGATAAAAGGATGATGACCAAAGTCAGACAGCCAACCTGCGTAATCAAAACAATCAGGAAGTTAGTGCTTATTCCCTGACGGTTATTGTCTGATTGTGTCATGTCGCACGATTATAACAAACAGGTCAAAGGCGTGTCAATGAACGGCTCTAAAAGAGATTCAAAGCCGCCGCATTGGAATAGCCGAACCACGGAGCAAAAACGGTGCCCAGCAGGATAACGCCCAATACCAAAACTACCAGCGCAATCATGTATGGACGTGTCAAAGCAATCGGATGTTTATCTTCATCCTCGTTCTCCAAACGATAGAGATAAACATATTTCATCACGTTCAAGTAGTAATAAACGCCAATGATGGAATTCAAGATGCCGACAATGACCAGCCAGACGTAACCAGCCTGAATGCCCGCTGCGAAAACCACGACTTTCGCAACAAACCCG
>DATCTP010000110.1:0-4339 GCA_036567885.1 Anaerolineales bacterium
ATCAAATGCCGACGTTTTATTTGGAAGGGAATCTCGTCCATTTTGCAGCGTTGAAAAATCATATTGGGTTTTATCCCACACCAAGCGGCGTGCAGGCATTCATCAAAGAAACGGCAAAGTATGCAAGCACAAAGGGAGCCATCCAATTTCCGCTCGATGAACCCTTGCCGTTGAAACTGGTCAGCAAGATCGTTAAGTTTCGAGTCAAGGAAAATCTTGAACGGGCTGAGAAGAAGTCAAAGAAAAGAAAATAATATTAGTTGTCATTGCGAGGAGGATTGAGTAGCTGCAAAGCGGCGTATCGAAATCCGACGAAGCAATCTCATGTTTTTATGCAATTGATTATTTGAATGTTTTAGGAGATTGCCACGACCCGCTACGCGGGTCTCGCAATGACACTTAAAAGTTAACCCCATAAATCCTTTGCAACATCATCCAAGTTCAGCGCAAGGAGTTTTTCTTTCGTTGGATAGCCGGTTCTTTCATCCCAGCCGCGCGCTTCATAATAAGCAGTGAGCATCGCACGAATATCGGGGACAAATCCTTCCGTGCCGCCGGTAGGTAGTGGTTCCAGCAACGCCTTCGGCAGTTTATCGTTGGCGGCGGTCAAGCCCAATTTATTGTTGACGGCACGTTTCATGTTCCAGCCGCGCTCGCCGACTTTCATCATCTCTTCAATCGTCCAATCATAACCGCACGCTGCGTTGATCAAATCCACTTGCATCTGCGGCGCGACGTTTGCAAAGATGCACATCACCATCGAGTTATACACCGTGCGCCAATCCTGATGTCTCGCAACATTGGCAGATTTTTCCGCCTCAGCGTGACGCGAGAAAAATTCGATTCCAATTTCGGGATAGATATGGCCGAAATCCACGAAAAAATAATCCGATTGGTTGTGGCACGCGCCGCGCGGCGATGTCGCATACGAAAGCGCCATGCCCGAAACTCCGCGCGGATCATGGCATGCCACTTCGAGTCCATTGACCTGCACCGCTTCCTCTTCGGCGCCGAAATGTTTGCCCAGCCGCTTCGAGCCTTGCGCGATCCAATTTCCAATCCCATCGCGAGTCGCGGTCATCGTCACCAATTGACGAACCGTGTCAATGTTGCCCCACTTCAACTCCAGCCCGCCAGTATCTTGCATTGTAATCCTGCCCAACTCAAACAAATGAAACGCAAGCCCAATCGTGTTGCCCGTGCTGATGGTGTCCATCCCATAACGGTCACAGAGTTCGCCTAGGCGAGTGATCTCCGCCAAATCATCAATCAACAGGTTCGGCCCGAACGAAACGATCGTTTCATATTCGGGACCTTTCCGTTTATTTCCATCATCGAGTTTCACGACGCGTCCGCAAGCGATCACACAAGCATGGCACGCGCTTTGTCCGGTCAGGATCGTATCCGACATTGTTGCGCCGGAAATTTTGTCAACATTTTCAAAGCCGCCTTGATGATAATATTTGGCGGGCATCGAGCCAAGATATTCGGCATAGTTTGCAACGCTGGCTGTGCCCATCTCATGCATGATGCGCGCTTCGTTATCCTGTTTCAGCGTGCGATTGGATTCAGAACGCAGAGCCGCGTAACGGTCTGGATGAACAAATGGCAATTTTACATTTCCATGAACCGCAATCGCTTTGAGATTCTTCGATGCCATCACCGCGCCGAGTCCGGTTCGCCCGGCGGTGCGTCCGTGGTCGCAATAAATTCCGGCAAACAAAACTCTGTGTTCCGCGGCAGGACCGATTACCGCGACATGACTGCCTTTGATACCGATTTCCTGCTTGATCAATTCCTGCGTTTCGTAAGTATCTTTACCCCACAAGTGCGCCGCTTTTCGGACCTCGACTTTTCCATCTTCGATCCAAAGATAAACCGGCTCTTCGGCCTTGCCCGTTAACCACAACCCATCGTAACCAGCGAAACGAAGTTCCGGTCCCCAAAAACCGCCGCAATTGGACTCAGCCCATAAGCCGGTTGCCGGACCTTTGCCGCAAACCACAAAACGTCCAACAGTTGGACCCGATGTTCCGCTCAGCGGACCGTTAATAAAAAGCAACGGTGATTCAGGTGAGAACGGATCAAGTTCTTTGGTTAGATACGGATACAACAAGCGCGCCGCCAGCGACGCGCCTCCGAGAAATTCTCTTTCCCATTTTTCGGGAATTTTATATTTTTCCGATGCGCCGGTCGAAAGATCAATTTTTAAAATGGGTTGCATAACTATAAGATATCGGTGGTAATCTCTCTGCAACAACGCACAAAATCCAAAACAGTTGGAACGTTGCGCATCATATACGCCAGACTGCCCTCGACCTTCAGTTTGCTCGTCATCATGGCGGTCATCGGATCGAGTTTGCCCTGCAGGATCGCGGTAAAGTTGTTGTACGGCGAGCGAAGAACAAACATCGGCTTGGCGTGTTTCGCAGGGTCAGGAGCATATTCCACGCCTCGACATTTTCCATGCCACAGATCAAGATACATCAACAAAGGTTGTGTCAACGTTCCTGCTGGTTGAATATCAAAGACCAGATCGCCTTCCCAGTTCTTGGCAATAGCGTTGTAATGTGCATCGTTGTTAAGTTTCTCTTCCAAAAGATTCAGCCAGTCAGTAGATGGAAATACCGCGGACATAGATCGCTCCTGTATAAATAATGTTAAGAATATTTTACCACTTCCATTTCTTATATCGGCGTGCGGGAAAAGCCCTTTGAAATTTTAACCTGTTCAACTCTTGCATAATTCACTAAGTTGGTCTATGCTATGCTCTCGTATGTATTCGCCAGCTAAAGGAGGTGTCCCCCGCAGACTCCCTTCCCACTGTGTTTCCCAACTATTTCAACCTAAAATACATTTCTCAACTGGAGGAGAAACCTCATGAAGAAGCTTTACACGATTGTAGCTGTGATCATCGCGGCCGCGTTTATATTAAGCGCGTGCGGACCCGCCGCGACGCCAGCCAAGGATCTCTTGAGCGAGATCAAAGCCCGCGGCACCTTGGTTATCTCGACCGACCCAGCTTATCCACCTCAATCTGCGCTCAAAGCAAATCCGCAGCGCACACCTGGAACAAAATGCACATCTGACCAGAAGACACTTGGCGAATTGGAAGGTTTCGATATTGATGTCGCCGCCGCGATCGCCAAAGGTCTGGGCGTGGAACCGTGTTTCGTCACACCCGATTGGACGCTCATCACCGCCGGTGGCTGGGCTGGCCGCTGGGATATCAGCATCGGTTCGATGACCATCACGCCGGAGCGCGCCAAAACTCTGTATTTCGCACAACCGTATTACACAACACCAGCCGCCATGTTTGTGTATAAGACCAACACCACTTACACCTCACCGGCCGATTTGAGCGGCAAGAAAATCGGCGTTTGCGGCGGATGCACCTATGAAAGTTTCCTTAATGGCTCATTGGTTTTGCCGGGCGAGAATATCAACTTCGTGGTTAAGAACCCTACAATCAAGACTTATGATACAGATACCACCGCCCTTACTGACCTTGAACTTGGCGATGGAGTACGTCTTGATGCAGTCATCACGGCGCAACCCACCGGTCAGACCGAGATCAAAAATGGCAAGCCGATCAAACAACTTGGCGATCCGCTGTATTTTGAGTATCTTGCTCCGGCAATTGACAAAAGTTCAACACTGGATCCTCATTCATTCATTGCCGCCGTCTCGCAAATCATCACGGGTTTGCATAAAGACGGAACGCTCTCGAAACTTTGCGTCCAATGGGAAGGAACTGATTTAACGACCGCCGCCGCGACCTTCGACGCCTCACAGTTCGGAAAGTAGGATTTTAGTCACGATGAGGAGTTGAGTCCCAACTCCTCATCTTTTTTATGTCACCCTGCGCGAGAAACTTATATTCGGATGACAGCGCGATCCATAAACATGAATTCAGAAAAAGGGAACCATGACCGCTGAAAATCTCAAGGGACCTACCCCTATTAAAGATCAAAGCATGGGCGAGGCGTTGGTCGCTCTTCAGAAAAGAAACCGCCTCATTCAAGGTTTAAAAGTCACCGCGGTGTGGATTGGGCTAATCGCCATCGTCACAGGCGGAATGCTGATGCTGCATATTTCTCCGAGTTATATGCTTCAGCATTATGACGTCATTCTGCAGGGGGCGGGAACCACCATCTATGTATCCCTGGTTTCCATTGCCATTGCCACAATCCTGGCGCTTCTTGGTTCCATCGCTCGTTTATCCACTAATTCCATTGCACAGGGCGTTTCGGGGTTTTATGTCTCGTTGATTCGAGGCACTCCGCTATTGATCCAAATTTATGTGATCTATTTGGGTTTACCGCAGATCGGTCAGCAA
>DATCTP010000111.1:0-3797 GCA_036567885.1 Anaerolineales bacterium
TGAACCAGCGCGCCGGTGATCGCAATCGAACCTTCCAAGGCATAGACCGCTTTTTGATTTCCGATCTTATAGCCGAGGGTGGTGAGCAATCCCGACTTGGATGGCACGGGTTTTTCGCCGGTGTTCAACAACATGAAACAACCCGTGCCATACGTGTTCTTGGCTTCTCCCACCGAATAACAAGTCTGACCAAATAACGCGGCTTGTTGATCGCCGAGATCGCCCGACACCGGAATTCTCTGTAGGGGCGCAATATATTGCGCCCCTACAGTTCCATATATTTCCGATGAAGATTTGATCTGAGGCAGCATCGCACGCGGGATATCCAGCAACGATAATATCTCATCATCCCAATCCAACGTCTTGAGATTCATAAGCAGGGTGCGCGAGGCATTGGTCACGTCGGTGTTATGTGCGCCAGCCGTCAGGTTCCAAATGATCCACGTGTCCATGTTACCAAACAGCAACGCACCGCGTTCGGCTTTTTCACGCGCTCCTTCGACATTATCCAAAATCCATTTAATTTTCGGCCCCGAAAAATAAGTTGCTAATGGCAAACCGGTTTTCTCTCGCAGGCGATCTTGTCCGCCATTCTTTGCCAACTCATTGATAATTTCATCCGTCCGTGTATCCTGCCAAACAATCGCGTTATAAATCGGCTTGCCGGTTTTCTTATCCCACACCACTGTCGTCTCGCGCTGATTCGTCACGCCAATGGCAGCGATATCTCTTGGATTCACATTCCCCTTCTTCAACGCCCCCGCAATCACTTCCTGTGTCCGCGTCCAAATCTCCAACGGATCGTGTTCCACCCAACCCGGCTTGGGATAAATCTGTTGATGCTCTTTCTGGTCAAAGGCAATGACATTTCCCGCGTGATCAAAAATAATGAAACGAGTGCTCGTTGTACCTTGATCGATGGCGGCAACATATTTCGGCATCATGTCTCCTTATCTGGAATATATTGTAAAACAAAAACGGGACTCACATTGATAATGCGAGTCCCGTTTCCAATCAAGATTCTACTGCCGGTATTTACCCGCGAATAGCGAGATCGAAACGATCAAGGTTCATGACTTTGTTCCACGCCGCTACAAAGTCGTGCAGGAATTTCTCCTGGGAGTCAGCACATGCGTAGACTTCCGCCAGTGCCCGGAGTTGGGAGTTCGAACCGAAGATCAGGTCGACGCGGGTGCCGGTCCACTTGAGCGCGCCCGTTGCGCGATCACGCCCCTCGAACACCTCATTGTCTTCGGTGGTTGCTTTCCATACTGTACTCATATCGAGTAGATTCGCAAAGAAATCATTGGTAAGCATCTCCGGCCGCTTGGTGAAGACGCCGTGCTGGGATTTTCCAAAGTTGGCATTCAAGACTCGCATGCCGCCAACGAGAACGGTCATCTCAGGAGCGGTGAGCGTCAGCAATTGCGCCCGATCAACCAGCAGTTCCTCTGCCGATAAAGCGTATTTGGATTTTATGTAGTTGCGGAAGCCGTCTGCAGCCGGTTCGAGCACCGCGAACGACGCGACGTCGGTTTGCTTCTGTGAGGCATCCATGCGTCCCGGCGTGAAAGGAACCGTGAGCTTGTAACCGGCATTCTTTGCCGCTTGTTCGACACCCGCGCAACCGGCTAGAACAATCAGGTCAGCCAGCGAAACCTTCTTGCCGCCAGATTGGGCCTTATTAAACGCTCTCTGGATGCGCTCCAGGGTCTTGAGCACCTTCGCAAGCTGGGCAGGCTGGTTGACTTCCCAATCCTTCTGCGGTTCCAGACGAATACGGGCGCCGTTGGCGCCGCCGCGCTTGTCGGAGCCACGGAACGTGGACGCCGACGCCCAGGCGGTTGAAACCAGCTCCGATACAGACAAACCCAAAGTCAGGATCTTGCTCTTGAGGGAGGCAATGTCCTGTTTATTAATCAGTTTGTGATTGACAGCGGGGACGGGGTCTTGCCAGATCAGTTCTTCGGCCGGAACCTCTGGGCCGAGATAGCGCGCGCGGGGACCCATGTCACGGTGGGTCAGCTTGAACCATGCCCGGGCGAACGCGTCGGCGAACTGATCCGGATTCTCGTAGTAGCGCCTCGAAATCTTTTCGTAAACAGGGTCGAACCGCAGGGCCAGGTCGGTGGTCAGCATGGATGGTGCACGATGTTTCGATGGGTTGTGAGCATACGGCACTGTATCAGCACCTGCGCCACCCTTCGGTGTCCACTGATACGCACCGGCAGGGCTTTTGGTCAACTCCCATTCATAGCCGAATAGATTCTCGAGAAAGTTATTGCTCCATTTCGTCGGCGTCGTGGTCCAGGTGACTTCCGGGCCGCCGCCAATTGTGTCATCGCCCTTGCCGCTGCCAAAACTGCTCTTCCAGCCCAAGCCTTGCTCCTCAATGCCAGCCGCTTCCGGCTCCGGTCCGACCAGTTTCGGGTCACCAGCACCGTGGGTCTTGCCGAAGGTGTGACCGCCGGCGATAAGCGCGACCGTTTCCTCATCGTTCATTGCCATGCGGGCAAAGGTCTCACGGATGTCCTTGGCGGCAGCGAGAGGATCTGGATTGCCGTTGGGACCCTCCGGGTTAACGTAAATTAGACCCATCTGTACGGCCGCGAGCGGATTTTCGAGATCCCGGTCGCCAGAGTAGCGCTTGTCTGCCAGCCACTTATCCTCGGAACCCCAGTAGGTGTCATCTTCCGGCTCCCAGATGTCCTCGCGCCCGCCGCCGAAACCGAAGGTCTTGAAGCCCATTGATTCCAGGGCGACATTTCCAGTGAGAATCATCAGGTCAGCCCAAGAAATTTTCCGGCCGTACTTTTGCTTAATCGGCCAGAGCAGCCGGCGCGCCTTGTCGAGGTTGACGTTGTCGGGCCAACTATTGAGAGGCGGAAAGCGTTGGTTGCCGGACCCCGCGCCCCCGCGACCATCTCCGATGCGGTAGGTACCCGCGCTGTGCCACGCCATCCGTATGAAGAGCGGCCCGTAGTGACCGAAGTCGGCCGGCCACCAGTCCTGCGACTTGGTCATCAGTTCACGCAGATCCTTCTTCAAAGCCTTCAGGTCGAGCTTTTTGAATTCCTCAGCGTAGTTGAAATCCTCCCCCATTGGATTGGACTTGGAGGAATGTTGGTTTAGGATATCGAGCCTCAACTGGTTTGGCCACCAGTCCTGGTTTGTTGTGCCGCTGCTGGCTCTTACAGGGCGCTTGCTATCTTCATTCATAATATTTACTCCTTTCGTTGTGTGAATGGTTGAAAAGGGCTATTTTGAATATATTATCTGCAGTTCCCAAAAAAGAGTCTCTTATCTCTCCTTTTTACAATCAGGGCAAAGCCCATAGAATGCGAGCTGAGGATGAATGATCTTATAACCAGAAGTTTTTTCCAACCTCCTTACAGCTGAATGGTCAATTTCCAAATTTCCATCAACAATCTTATTGCAGTTCATACAAATTAAATGTGGATGAGGATGAGGTCGGTTGCCATCGTAATGACTATCATCGCGCAGGTCGATCTCCAATACCTGGCCCATTTCCTTGAGCAGAGCCAGGGTTTTGTAAACCGTGGCATGACTCATGGTCGGAAACCGGGCTTTGATTTTTTTGTAGAGTTGAGCTGCGCTGGGATGTCCTTCGCTCACTGCGATCAAACGTACCAATTCCACCCGCTGCGGCGTCATCCGTAATCGCTCTCTTTCAGCGCAGAGAGAAGTTCGTCAAATCGGGTTTGTGGATTTGCCATGACTGGAACCCTATAATAATAAATATTTATAGATAACTATTGTCTATAATCATACTCCAT
>DATCTP010000112.1:0-4794 GCA_036567885.1 Anaerolineales bacterium
TTTCAGGCGGCGGCTTGTCCGCCGCTACACAACCTATCGGCTTTAGCCGATAGTAGTTGAGTTGAGAGGGCAGACATAACATATTTGTCCAATCTTTTTATGGTATAATCCCGCCGCTTCGTTGAAAAGCACATCTTGCCCGGGACGGGCATCGAGCGTCCCTGAGCGGGTCTATATTCCCGCTAAACTCATCCGTTCCACGCCAGAGAACTGCGCGTTTGGAGAACGGAAATTCAAGGAGAACCATGGCTGTTATTTCTATGAAAGCCCTGCTTGAAAGCGGCGTCCATTTTGGGCATCGCACCAACAAGTGGGATCCGCGCATGAGGCCGTACATCTTCACGGAACGAAACGGCATTCATATTATTGACCTTCAACAAACGGTCAAGTTATTGAATCAAGCCTATAACCTGGTTCGCGATACGGCCGCGGCGGGTGGTACGGTGTTGTTCGTTGGGACAAAACGTCAGGCACAGGATACCGTGAAGGAAGAGGCGGAACGTTGCGGCTGTCCGTATGTTACGGAACGCTGGCTGGGCGGCATGCTCACGAACTGGTCAACGATGTATGCACGTATTCAGGAATTGGAACGTCTTGAGCAGTTACGCGATACGGGCGAGATCAACCGGCTCACGAAGAAGGAAGGCTTGCTCATTCAGCGTGAAATTGATCGTTTGCTGATCCGCTTATCCGGCGTTCGAAAGATGAAACGCCTGCCTGAACTGGTTTTTGTTGTGGATGTCGGCCGCGAAGATGCGGCGGTACACGAAGCCAATCTGCTCAACATCCCCGTCCTCGCGCTCGTGGACACGAACTGCAATCCCGAAGGCGTGGATTATGTCATTCCGTCCAATGATGATGCCATCCGAGCCATAAAATTGTTGGTGGCAAAAATCGCGGATGCTGTGCTGGAAGGTAAAGCCATGCGCAAGGACGAGGAACCGACAGGAGAATCCGCATCGGCTCCTGCTTCTGAAGCCAAGACGGAAAAACCGAAAGGGCGCAAAGGACCGAAGGTTGTCGAGACCGATGAAGAGGTCCAGGAAGATGCGTTGCTTGGTAAATCCACACTGGCTAAATTAAGCGCGACGCGTAAGCCGGACGAACCCACGCCTCAAGCCGATAAACCAGAAGAGAAACCAACAGAAGTCAAACCCAATGAACCGGAGCAGGCGGAATAATTCGCCTTTTGTTCGAGGAAAGTAAAATGGAAATTACTGCTGATATGATCAAGGAATTACGCGCCGCGACGGGTGCCGGTGTTTTGGATTGCCGGAAAGCGCTTCAAGAATCCAACGGCAACTTTGAAAAGGCTGTGGATTTTTTGCGCGAGAAAGGTATGGCGACTGCTGCCAAGCGCGCCGACCGCGACGCCTCCAACGGAGTAGTGGAACTTTATTCTCACGGCGGCGGGCGCGTGGGTGTGATGGTCGAAGTCAATTGCGAAACGGATTTTGTGGCACGCTCGGAACAATTCCGTACCATGGCGCATGAGATTGCGCTGCAGATCGCGGCTTCGGCTCCGAAATATATCAAGGCGGAGGAAATTCCTACTTCGGAATTGGAACACGAAGCAGAAATTGCCCGCGCGCGCGCGAAGGAAGAAGGCAAGCCGGATGCAGTCTTGGAAAAGATCGTGGAAGGCCGCCTTGAAAAATTCAAGGATGAAGTGGTTCTTCTGCGTCAGCCGTACATTCGCGATGAAGGCATTAACGTTGAGAAACTTCTTCTGCAAACTATTGCGGCGACGGGCGAGAATTTGATTGTTCGCCGCTTCCAGCGCTGGGAATTGGGCGAAAGCGTGAATCAAAAATAGAAATGAAAAGGTCAACCTTTAAAGAGGTTGACCTTTTTCTTAGTTCCAAAATCACAAAGCAGAAGGAGCCAACATGTCCGAACTCAAATATAAACGTATCTTACTTAAACTTAGCGGAGAGTCAATCGGAGGTTCTTCGGGCTTTGGTATTGACGTGGATGAAGCCGAATCAATCGCCAGCCGAATTAAGGAAGTGTATAACCTGGGTGTGGAAGTGGCGGTGGTTATCGGCGCGGGAAATTTATGGCGCGGCAAGCAAGGTTTGGAACGCGGCATGGATCGCTCCACGGCGGATTACATGGGAATGCTCGGTACCGTGATGAATTCCATGGTCCTGATGGACGCGCTCGAACGCATCGGAGTGTTCACTCGTGTAATGTCAGCCATCGAAATGCGAGCGGTGGCGGAACCGTATATTCGTCGACGCGCCATTCGACATCTCGAAAAGGGACGCGTCGTGATCTTCGGCGCAGGGACCGGCAATCCGTTCTTTTCCACTGACACGGCGGCGGCATTGCGCGCCTCCGAGATCGATGCGGATGTCGTGATCAAAGCCACGAAAGTGGACGGCGTATTTGACTCTGATCCAAAGAAAAATCCAAACGCCAAACAATTCGATCAACTAAGTTATATCGAAGTTTTGAATCGACGGCTCGAGGTGATGGACAGCACCGCTGTCACGTTGTGCATGGAAAATAATCTTCCAATCCTGGTGCTTAACTTATGGGACAAGGATGCGTTGATGAAAGCTCTTAAAGGCAATAAGGTGGGGACATTGGTCAGCGCCTAAAATGTATATGAGTTGTGTGGCATGAACGGGCTTATGTAGAAACAATTTGCATAAGCCCGTCTTCATTGAGAGACTCTCAATCTTTATCAACGCCTCTCATAAGTACCTTTTCCCATAGCGTATTTTTCTATTTTAGTGTATCCTTAATACCGAACTCATATTGCGGAGGCCGATGTGATTAAAGACCTTCTGAAAG
Organism: Anaerolineales bacterium; assembly: GCA_036567885.1. Classification (GTDB taxonomy): domain Bacteria; phylum Chloroflexota; class Anaerolineae; order Anaerolineales; family Villigracilaceae; genus Fen-1038. The sequence continues at coordinate 2,803 of DATCTP010000112.1, forward strand.
ACGCTGAACATCGCATGCAAAGTGCGATCAAAAATTTAAACGATGATCTTGCTTCCATCCGGACGGGGCGCGCCAATCCGGCGCTGGTCGAACGATTGACGGTCAGTTATTATGATACGCCCACGCCTCTGATGCAATTGGCGACTATCAGTGTGCCGGAAGCGCGTTCCTTGATGATCAAGCCTTTTGATTCAACCACGCTCAAGGAAATCGAAAAAGCGATTCAGGCTTCGGACCTTGGGCTAACTCCGAACAGCGACGGCAAGGTGATTCACCTCAACCTGCCTCCGTTGACCGAAGAGCGGCGTCATGGTTTGGTCAAGCAAGTCCACACCCGCCTCGAAGAGACGCGCGTTGCCGTCCGTAATATCCGACGCGATTCGCACAATGATATGCGCGACTTTGAGAAAGAAAAGTTGATCTCCGAGGATGATTTGAAAAGCGGCGAAGAAGATTTGCAAAAAATGACCGATAAGTTCATCGAAGAAGTTGCTGAACTCGGCAAGAAAAAAGAAGCCGAGATCATGGAAGTGTGATTCTCATGTTGTTGTGAGTGGTTTCTTGGCGTGCCATTCAAAATAACATAATAACTTTATGCCCACCCCATCCCTCGATATTCCTCTTGAAAAATTTCCTCGTCATGTTGCCATTATTATGGACGGCAATGGACGCTGGGCGCTCTCGCGTGGATTGCCGCGTCTCGCAGGACACAAGGCGGGGACCGAAAACTTACGGCGCATCATCCGCGCCTCGGTGGAATTCGGTGTTAAATATCTGACCATTTACGCATTCTCCACTGAGAATTGGGGACGTCCTTCTGAAGAAGTGGATGGGTTGATGCATATTCTCGAAGATGTCATTGACCGTGAATTGGCTGAACTGGATAAAGAGGGTGTCCAGTTGCGCCATATCGGGCGGCTGGAACGTCTCGCGCCTACTTTGCAGGAAAAAGTTTTAGACGCCATTGATCTGACCAAGAACAATGACCGTCTCATCCTCAATGTGGCATTCAATTATGGCGGCCGGGACGAGATCGTTCAAGCCATTCAGCATATGATGCAGGATGGCATTCCACCGGATAAGGTCACCGATAAAATGGTGAGTCAATACATGTATACCGCCGGTGTTCCCGATCCAGATTTGATCATTCGCACATCCGGTGAATTGCGCGTCAGCAATTTTTTGATCTGGCAGGCGGCGTATTCGGAATGGTATATTACGCCGACCTATTGGCCTGATTTTAATAAGGAAGAATACCGCCGCGCGCTCGAAGCCTTTGCACAGCGCGATCGCCGTTATGGCGGAGTTTCGAACGCGGTAGCAAACAAGAGCAATGGCTAGACGTACGCTTACTGCGCTCGGTCTGCTTGCAATCGTTGTGCCTGCAATCCTTCTTGGGGGTATTTTATATTTTGTACTGATCGGTTTTTTTGTGGTCATGTCTTCATGGGAATTTGTGCAAATGTTCAGGGAAGCGGAATATGAGCCGTCCATTTACTTGTCGGTGGGCGGAACGCTCGCCATTTTGGCGGCGCGCGCCTTTTGGCCTTCCGCCGTGGAATTTGCGTTTACTTTGCTTATCCTTCTGGCGATGGCGATTCATCTCATTGCTTACGAGCGCGGCCGCGATCAGGCCGCGTTTGATTTTCTCGTCACGGTGGGTTGCTTTGTATACCTCGGCTGGATTGGTTCCTATCTGATTGATTTACGTTCCTTGCCCTACGGCGCCTGGTGGGTGATGTTTGCATTGCCCATCGTCTGGCTGACGGATTCCGGCGCATACAGTTTCGGCGCCCGCTACGGCAAGCATCACATGACGCCGCGTCTCAGCCCGAAAAAATCCTGGGAGGGATATTTTGCCGGTATTTTCATGGGCACGTTCTATGGCGGATTCTTCGCGTTCGCTTATTCCCATTTCGGACCACTGCATGTTTCTATCTGGCAGGGAATTTTGTTTGGCTTGGTATTAAGTTCGTTTTCGCTGTTCGGCGA
>DATCTP010000113.1:0-2933 GCA_036567885.1 Anaerolineales bacterium
GGAGAAATGATTCGGATCGTCGCCGGTGGACACAACCGTTTTATTCGCGTCGCCTTTTGATGTGAAGTTGTGATCCACGCCGATCAGAATGACTTTTTCAAAGCCCATGTAAAACGCGAGCTGCAACGCAACATTCGTGACTGTCGCGCCTTCCCAAACGCGGCGCGTCATATCACGAGAAAACTTTGGGCCGGTGTATGTAGTATACAAAAACATCATATCATCAGGAAAAGTTTTAAAGTGACGATTCGAATGCCATGCAATGAATTTTGAAATCGAAAGTGAAGCGATTTCGTCCGCACATTGTTCGATCATAAGATCGTTGATGGAAACAAAATAAGTTGTGGTGAAACCTAATTCTGGAAACAATAAATAAATGCGATTCATACCAAACGTGAATTCATTTTTCAGTTTGGATAAATCCGTCTGCTTGAGACTGGGTCCATTGCCGATGATAAAAGCGCGTTTGCCTTTGTGAATATCTTTGAATGCTTTGATTCTATGAATGCTTTCGCGTCGCCACGGATGAAGATACGCGTCGGGAAGTTGAGGAAGCCGACGAAAACCATCGTAAGTGTTTTTCGCGGTTTGAAGAATTGAGGATGGAAGAATTCCATTGATCGTCCGCTTCATTCCGTACTCAGCCTCGCCGTCGCGCCGCCATCTATCACCAATGCCTGTCCCGTCATAAAAGATGATTGTTCATGATCAGCGAGGAAATAAATCGCGTGGGCAATCTCCTCCGGTGTGCCAATCCGTCCGTTGACGGTCTTGCGCGCAAGATTATCAAGCCGTTCCTGCATTTCACCATGGCCTACATGGCCGCGCCCGAGACCGGCGCGCAACATCGGCGTATCCACCGCGCCGGGGAGAATGGCATTGACGCGGATGTCATCCGGCGCAAACTCGATCGCCATGGCACGCGTCAAAGCCAGCAGTCCGCCTTTGGATGCGGCATAGGCGGCGATGTTTGCCGAAGTCTGAATCGCGTGAACCGATGAAACATTGACAATCGCGCCTCCATGTTCTTTGAGCAGTGGATGCGCCAATTTTGCAGATAAGAACACGGATCGCAAATTGGACGCCATTACCGCGTCCCATTCCTCGACGGTCGTTTCGATCAATGGCTTGGCGATTTGCTGCGCGGCATTATTAACCAGTGCATCCAGCGAATCCGTAAACGCATGAGCCTTCTCGAAGATGGCATGCATGTCTTCGGGTCGCGCAATATCAGATTGAATAAAGAGTCCATTTTTCGGAAAGCCGTCGCCAAATGTGTTTCTATCCACGCCGATCACGCGCCAATCTTTTTCAGTGAAGATGGCAACAGTGGCGCGTCCAATGCCGCCTGCCGCGCCGGTGATCAAAACAGTTTTATTTTTCATTCATCAATCCATCGGATGGAATTCTCAAACCATCCAGTAAATTTCGAATCGTATTCCAATGCACGCGTTCCCATGCCGCGGGACTGGAATTGGAATTGTGCGGCGCGAGCATAACGTTATCCATTTTCAATAGCGGATTGTCCAACGGGAGCGGCTCGACTTCAAAGACATCCAATGCGGCTCCCGCGAGACGTTTGGCTTGCAGCGCCTCGATCAAAGCTTTCTCATCAACGAGAGGTCCGCGCGCAGTGTTAATAAGAATCGCTTCGGGTTTCATCATCGCCAATGTTTTGGCATTGATCAAATGATGGCTGGTTGGATTTAAATCGCAGTTCACGGAAACGAAATCGGAATTCGATAATAGATGTTCGAGATTCGTCATCTCAATTCCGGTCTCAGTAATAAAGACATGGTCAACCTCAATGGTGTCAGTGCCAAACACCATCATTCCAAAAGCGCGGGCGCGGCGCGTCACGGCTTTGCCGATGTTGCCCACGCCAATCACACCAAGCGTAAATTCGCTGAGGGATTTTCCCGGTATCTTTTCCCATTGATCTTGTTTTATAGCGCGGTCCATCCACGGCTGACGGCGCGCAAACGCCAGCATGTAGCCGAGAACAGTATCCGCTACCGGCGTGGTAAAGGCGTTGAGCGTCCGCGCCACTCTGATCCCAAGGCGGGACGCGGCGACGCTGTCAATCGAATCGATGCCGGTTCCCCATTTCGAAATGATTTTCAAACGCGGCGTGCAGGCTTTCAAGACGCGTTCTGTATAACGGTCGTCGCCGCAGATCGCGCCATCGAATTGACCGGCGTATTTCAACAAGTCGGCTTCTTCCATCCGCTCGCGGACTTCAGGGACGATCAAATCAATCTGGTATCTCCCGAATACCGATTGGAAGCGATCAAGAAACGGAATCATATAAGGCGCAGAAAGCAAAACGACAGGCATTATTTCTCCAGGCTCATCAAAAAATTACAAATTTCAAAATCAAGTTCTTCGTCAATGTCCCAAGCTTCCTCGGCAGGGATTTCGAACATCCGCGCGTTTACACCGATGCGATGATGCCGTTTCATCAAATTTTCGCGCGTGAAAAGGTAAAGGCAGGAATTCTCTTCGTAAACCGGAGGCAAGTCCTGAGTCTGGATGAGAACCGAAGAATCATGGTTGATGGCTTTGCCATTTTGATCGTAAAGCCGCGTCTGCCAACGCGTCACCGAGAAAAGCGAGTCGTGGTTGGGATAATCGGTGAGAAATGTTTGAATGGCGCGCGCGACCGTTTCAGGTCGAAGCAATGGATTCGTACTATGCGTCTGCAAATAGAAATCGGCTGGCATCTGGCTGGTATCATAAAGCAGAATGTCGTTCATCGGCACATCATCCGCGCGTAAATGTGCGGGGCGATTGATGATTTTCACTTGCGGAAAATCTTTGCGCAGCCCATCCATCACCGGATCGGAATCGGTGTCCACCACAATTTGTTCAATCGCAGGAACCGCAAGGAGCGTTTCAATGATGTGATGGAACAACGGCTTTCCCGCAAGCGG
>DATCTP010000114.1:0-3773 GCA_036567885.1 Anaerolineales bacterium
AACCAATGGCGCGCAATAGTCCGAGCACCATCACGCCCAATTTTAAACCTTCACCGGCGGTAATGGCGGTTTCGCGCTCACCCTTTTCCGCACGGCGATTCAGAAGCATCGCCGCTACTAAACCCGTTGCCGCGCCGATCAGCGCGCCGTAAAATAATGTCCGGCTCTTATTCATGACAGGAGTCCTTTCTTATCTGCGTTCCATCATTTTTTGGATTTGTGATTTGATCAAATCTGCAAACCTCATAGGCTTGAGGATCATTTCTGCGCCGCGTTTGACATAACCTTCGATGCGATAGACGATTTTCTGCGCTTGGTATGAATAAGGCGGGATGACACCGATTAGACGCGCGAGTAAATAAATGATTGCCATTAGAATAACGAGAACTATCAATCCTGCGATCATAACGGGAAGCACCAGCCAGATCGTTGAAATCGCTGCCCAACGAGCGATATCGCCGTTGTTGCGGAAAGTGGCAATGCTTGTAATGACAATAATAGTGATGAATACAATAACTGTCAGCAAGACGGGAAGCAGGATTTGTGTCCACATCTGCCTGCGATGCAGTTGGTAGGATGGATGATCTTGGTGGAAGGGTAACTTGGATTTCATTCAATCTATTTTAACATAAGTAGGGGCGAAGCGCCGCTTCGCCCCTACCAATATTATTGGAGCCCGACCGATTTTCTTTTACCGGCGATTGCGCAAGAACGTTGGAATGTCCAAATCGTCGCTGTTAATGGATGGAGAGGATGCGGCCGGTCTGGATTCCGACGATGGCTTAAGTTCCGCACCCACACTGATGGATTCACTGGGACGAATAAAATGAGTCGGTTGGCTGGCCGGTTTCTCGGTCCGCGTAGTAAGGCGTTCAAGAGCGCGTCGCGGCACGCCGCTCCGTTCAAAGCCGGTCGCGATCACGGTGACGCGAATCTCGTCGCCCATATCCGGATCAATGACCGCGCCGAAGATCATATTTACATCCGGATGCGCGGTTTCGCGAATGATAGCCGCGGCTTGATTGACTTCAAAGAGAGTCATGTTGGGTCCGCCGGTGACGTTGAACAATACGCCGCGCGCGCCGTCAATGGTGATGTCAAGCAATTGACTCGATATGGCTTGTTCCGCGGCAGTCTTGGCGCGGTCTTCGCCTGAGCCGTGGCCGACGGCCATGAGCGCCGCGCCGCCTTCGGACATGATGGTGCGGACATCGGCGAAATCAAGGTTGATGAGACCGGGGATGGTGATCAATTCGGAAATGCCTTGAATGCCTTGATGTAAAACTTCATCCGCCATGCGGAAGGCATCCTGCAAGCTCGATTTTTTATCGGCAATCTGAAGCAGGCGGTCATTTGGAATAGAGATGAGCGTGTGCGCGTGTTCCTTCATCTTCATGATACCGGCTTCCGCGGATTGCGAACGTCGTCCGCCTTCAAATGTAAATGGACGAGTCACAACGCCGATGGTGAGCGCGCTGCATTCTTTCGCGACTTGCGAGACAACCGGCGCGGCGCCGGTTCCGGTTCCGCCGCCCATACCGGCTGTGACGAAAACCATATCCGCGCCTTTGAGCACGCTATAGAGTTCATCGGAAGATTCTTCCGCGGCTTTGCGGCCAATTTCAGGATCACCGCCCGCGCCGAGTCCGCGCGTGAGTTTATCGCCGAGTCGAACGCGGATCGGCGCTTTGGAAAGAGTCAGCGCTTGCGCGTCGGTATTCGCGGCGATGAATTCCACGCCTTCGATTCCTTCTTCGATCATGCGGTTGACCGCATTCTGTCCACCGCCGCCCACGCCGATCACTTTGATGCGTGCGAAGGTTTCAACGGGTTGATATTTTTTGGTCGGTTCCATTTGTTCCTCCATGGTTCAATCCTTTATCCTTATCGTTGTTTGTTTCCTGGAGAACATGGCGAAAATTTTAACACCATGTTCTTGTTTTGAGGAGGTTTGCAAGGGACGAGTTATCCACAGGATTGTTCCTGCGCGCACGATTGCAGACCTCTTATCGACTACGGTAATAATCTCTTCAACCAATCTTTGGCTTTATCCAGATTCACATTTACATTCATATTACTCTCTCCTTTTGAACGGCGACGTTTGTTTGACTTAACGGTATTCAATTCATGGTCATGCATGGTCAACGCCCAATGCAATAATCCAACACTGGTTGCGTAAGCGGGCGAATTCAAACGGTCCACGAGACCTTTTAGATTCTCCGGCTGCGCGGTGCGGACCGGCATATTCAACACTTCACTGGCAATGCGTTTGATGCCGGGCAATGCGCTGGTTCCGCCAGTCAGTACCATGCCAGCGGGGAGCAGGCCGTCATAGCCGGAGCGTTTGATCTCCTGCATGATCAGTGAAAACATTTCTGCAGTGCGTTCTTCGATGATATGAGCCAAATCCTGACGATTGATTCGCACCGGATGGTCTTCACCGAATGGGCGAATGCTGAAATATTCTTCCGCGCCAATCTCGGACCTGACGGCGTGTCCTTGTTGCTTTTTGACTTCCTCGGCTTGAGTGACCGGCAAACGCAACCCGTGTGCGATATCCTGCGTAATGTGATTGCCTCCAACCGCCAGCACCATGGTGTGCCAAACATTGCCGTCCACATAAATCGCCAGGTCTGTCGTTCCGCCGCCGATGTCGCAGACTGCCACGCCCATTTGTCGTTCCTGTTCGGTCAATACCACTTCTGCAGATGCAAGCGGATTCAATACAAAGTTTTGAATCTCAACTCCGGCGGAACCAATGCATTGCCGGAGATTATCCACTGTTGCGGTGGAGGCGGTGATGATATGCGCTTCCACTTCGAGACGATACCCATGCATTCCAACCGGACTGCGGATACCGTCTTGTCCGTCCACATTGAAGCCGCGCTGGATAACGTGAATGATCTCGCGGTCGCTTGGAATGGCGATCGCCCGCGCTTGATCCAAGGCGCGCGCCACATCCAACGCATCAATAACTCCGCCGGGAACGGCAATGGCGCCCCGGCTGTTCACCGACGAAACGTGTGCGCCTGCCAAACTTACCAATGCGGATGCGATCTCTAGCCCCGAGGTTTGTTCGGCGCGTTCCACAGAATGAGTGATTGCCTGTGTGGCCGCGGCGAGGTCAACGATCACGCCTTTGCGGATTCCATCCGAGGGTTCGATGCCCACGCCGAGGATGCGGATCGTATTCTCGTCCTCGACGCGCCCGACGAGGGTGCAGATTTTGGTCGTGCCAACATCAATGCCTACAACAATTTCTTCCATAATCATTGACTCAAACGATAGTAGGGTGCGTTCGGATATTGAACGTTGATAAGAACCGGATAGATGCCGCGCTGGAGCAATGAGTTCACCAGCGCTTGATAAACTCGCAATCTCATATCCATGTCTTTTGAATCGCTTCCAAAATAAGCTTGCCAGCCGCGGCTATCCGACCAGCCCAATCCATAGTGCGGATCGTACGTGAGGGTCACACCGGATGGAACGTTCGGCGCCAGAATTTGAATGGCTTTGACCATATCCGCAGAAATATAAGGGGAAAGCGATAACGGATCGAGTGCCTGGCCATGAGGCGGTGAGGCGAGCGCGTTCACGCTGATTAATTTATCCGCTGAACCTCGCGGGCGGAAGGCGATTCCGGTTGGGTCAATCCATGTGTATCCGCCGTTCTCCTGCCATAAGATGACCGGCTGTCGTTCGATGATGTCAACGGAAACGACATTCGGCAGAGACAATGCCACTTTGGCGGAAGCCAGTTCCGGGTAGCTGGT
>DATCTP010000115.1:0-3610 GCA_036567885.1 Anaerolineales bacterium
AATGGAAACCGCGGAAATCATCCCTATATTGAGCGATGCAAGATTTGGAATTCGCCTTCGAAGAATCAACGCCGCAAGGATCGGCGTCAATGCAACGATCAACCAGATTTCCAGTGAGGCGCGCAGGAAACGATCCAGCACAATGCCGCTGAGGAACGCCAGCGAAACCCAAAGCAATGGCAATGCCATGACGAGATTGTACAATGAAAAAGGCGGAAAGCGCAAAACACAAAGGTCAAAAAATCCGCGCCAATCCGTACACTTCGTGGAAAAGAATAATGATGCCCCAAATGGATTTTGATACAATGAAATTTAGGAAGTTATAATCAAACCAATGACGAAAGACAAACTTATTCTCCTAACCGGCGCGACCGGTTACGTGGGCGGACGACTCGCACCGCGGCTTCTGGACGCGGGTTACCGCGTCCGCTGTTTGGTGCGCGACGCCAGCCGTCTATGCGGACGTTCGTGGTTCAAGCGCGTCGAAATCGTGGAAGGCGATGCGCTTGTTCCCGAAACCCTGAACGCGGCATTGAAAGATGTCTCGGTTGCCTATTACTTGATCCATGGAATGCAGGGCAACAAAAGCGGCGCGGAGCGCGACATGAACGCGGCGCGGAATTTCGCGGAAGCCGCAGAACGGGCAAACATCGAGCGGATCATTTATTTCGGCGAGTTGGTTGACCCGACCGCGAACCTTTCTCCGTATCTGCGTTCGCGCCACGAGACCGGCTATATCCTTCGCCACGGACGTATACCCGTCACCGAATTCCGCGCCGGCATGATCGTCGGCTCAGGCAGTGTGTTATTTGAAATGGTGCGCTATCTTGCGGAGCGCGAACCGATTCTGATTTGCCCGGCCTGGTTTTCCTCCACCGCCCAGCCGATTGCAATTCGCGATGTGATGTCGTATCTTATTGCCGCGCTGGAAACGGAAGACAGCATCGGCAAGATGATCGAAATCGGCGGACCGGCTCGTCTCACGTATGCAGAGATGCTTCTTCAATATGCAAAGGAACGCGACTTAAAGCGCATCCTCGTCCGCACGCCGTTCAACCTGCCGCGTCTTTCGGCATATTGGGTTCACATGGTCACGCCGATTCATTGGCGCGTCGTCCTGCCGTTGATCGAGGGATTGCGCGCCCAGCTCATCGTCCATGATGATGAAGCAAAAAAGATTTTCCCGAACATCAATCCGATTGACTTTCAAACCGCCATTCATCTTGCCCTCGGGCGTATCCATCGCGATAACGTTGAGACTTCATGGTCTGATGCGTTGGTCACTGCGATGGGAGATACCAAGCCATATACATTCAAGGTTGAGGAAGGCATGATGATGGAACGCCGCACGCTTCTTCTCGACCTTCCGGCGGATTCCATTTTCCGGGCTTATACCGGCATCGGCGGCGTGCGCGGCTGGATGTATATGGATTGGGCGTGGGCGATCCGCGGCTGGATGGATAAAGCCATCGGCGGGGTCGGGATTCGCCGCGGCCGCCGTCATCCCGATGAAATTCGCGCCGGTGAATCGCTGGACTTCTGGCGCGTGGAATCCGTCGAGCAGAATCGCTTATTACTTTTGCGCGCCGAGATGAAAGCGCCGGGCAAAGCCTGGCTCCAATTTGAATCGATTCCACAGGAGGATGGGAAAACACTTTTAACCGAAACCGCATATTGGGCACCGCGCGGCTTTTGGGGATTCGTTTATTGGTATGCTTTATGGCCCTTCCACGCCTTTTTGTTCGACGGTTTGATTCGCCGACTCGCCTCGCGGGCGCATATGTTGGCGCAAAATTAATTCACTGAAAAATACACTCTTAGAAATTCAAACTCTTCTGTGGCTGAAAAACTTATCCTCGTTACCGGTGCAACTGGATACATCGCAAACCGTTTGATTCCGCGCCTGCTCGAAAACGATTATCGCGTGCGCGTGCTGGCGCGTCGACCCGATGCACTGGCTGGGCGCGCGTGGCGTTCACGCGTAGAGATTTTTAAAGGTGACGTTACTCAACCGCATGGAGTTGCCGCCGCATTGGAAAATGTTCACAGCGCCTATTATCTCATTCACAATATGCAAATCGGACGCGGTTACACGCGCGTCGAAATGGAAGCCGCCCGTAATTTTACATTCGCCGCAAAACACGCCGGAGTTGAACATATCATTTATCTGGGCGGGTTGGCAAATCCGAATGACAAACATCTTGCGCCGCACCTCCGTTCGCGCATGGAGACCGGCGCAACGTTAAGAGAAAGCGGGGTCCCGGTTACGGAATTCCGCACTGGCGTCATTGCCGGACCCGGAAGCATCTCGTTCGAGATGATTCGATTTATGACCGAAGCGCTTCCGTTAACGATCGGACCGACCTGGCTCAAAAACAAGACCCAGCCGATTGCCGTGGAAAATGTCATTGACTATCTCACCGCCGCGCTGGAGGTTTTCGACCAACAGAGTCATATCTTTGAAGTCGGCGGCAATGAAGTCACTACATATGGCAATCTGATGCTGCGCTACGCCCGCGTCCGCGGCTTGAAGCGCAGCCTATTGTTGTTGCCCGGCATCCCACTTTGGTTCATGGCGTGGGGTGTGGGAATCCTGACGCCCGCTCCCAGTTGGATGGCGTATGCGCTTCTCGGTGGACTGTCTGGCGACAGCGTTGTTCAAAACAACGAAGCGCGGCGCGTCTTCCCGAACGTCAAGTTGATCAATTTCGAAGAAGCAACAACCAACGCCTTAAAGCGGATGTTCCCGTCTTCGATTGACCGCGTATGGCAAAGTTCAAAGCGCGCTGCGGTGCACATCAATCATGAAGGTTTCTTCATTGAGGATCGTTGTATTGAAATTAACGCCTCACCCGAATCGGTTTACCGAGTCTTAACTTCCCTCGGCGGAAAACATGGCTGGCTTTATGCAAACGGATTATGGCAACTGCGCGGTTGGATGGATAAATTACTTCCTCACGCGAATCCCTCTCCTCGCGAAGCGCTCCCGAAAGGAGCAGAGAGAGGGGCAAGAGGTGAGGGAGAAGGGCTAAAAGTGGGTGATGCTCTAGATTATTATCGTGTTGAAGCGATGGAACCGAATCGCCTTCTACGTTTATATTCCGAACTACGCGCTCCCGGCGATGGCTGGATGGAATGGCAAGTGGAAGCTCATGAAAACGGATCGTTATTAACTCAGACGGCTTTCTTTGCGCCGCGCGGCTTGCCGGGTTTTCTGTATTGGTTTTTGCTCAGCCCTGCGCACCGGCTTGTGTTTCGCGGTTTGATCCAAGCCATCAAACGTCATAGCGAGACACAATGAAGTTCCCTTTGAAGATTCTTCTGTTTTTATTTTTTTTTATTTTATTGCTGGCATTGATGATCGCCGTCGCGCTTTATGTTCCAAATTCCCTTCATACAAATTCTGATTTCCTGGCAATCTACGACGCCGACTTGCGCTTGCTTCAACACATCAAGCCATACGATTATCAAAGTCAAATCCAGTTGTTCGCTGAACAGACCGCCACATCACCCGAAAACGTGTATGTACCGCAGTTTCCATACCCGCCGTGGTACGCGCTCAGCACATTCTATTTGGGCCTTCTGACAATCCAATCCGCCGCGATGCTGT
>DATCTP010000116.1:0-6588 GCA_036567885.1 Anaerolineales bacterium
CCTGAAACGTCAGGCAGAGGCTCTGCGGATTACACCGCAAATTGTCGGCAAGCGCGAGTTTGTAAAGCAGGAAGTCAGCAAGCCGCAGACCAGACGTCAAGCAATAAAGAAAGAAACAGCCAAACGCAACATCTAAATGTAAAACGTCCCGCTTGAATAAGGCGGGACGTTTTCTTTCAATCCATTACAACACTCGCACCAGCGCTGGCTTTACAAATATAGATTTGCGGATCAAGCCCAGACTTCTTACGGTAAACATCCTTCACCGCATCGACAAAAATTTGAGTTTTTCCTGCATTCACCAAAGCGACCGCGCAACCGCCAAATCCTGCGCCGGTCATGCGCGCACCATAACAAGATGCTTGCATTTGCGCCGCTTCCACGATTTGATTCAACGCTTCGTTCGTGACTTCAAAATCATCGCGCAAACTGGCATGACTCGCATTCAACAAATTTCCCAGTCGAACCACATCGTTCGTATGCATGGCTTGCATTGCATCGAGCACACGCTGATTCTCGGTGAGGATGTGGCGGGCGTGCCGCATGACGACTTCGCCAAGTCCCGATTTTCTTTTTTGGAATTCTTCCAAACTGACATCGCGCAATGCTTTCACACCAAAGAAACGCGCCGCTTCTTCACATTGACTTCGCCGTTCGTTGTATGCAGAGTCCACCAAACCACGCCGTGTGGAAGTGTCCATCACAACGATTTCAACATTCGCAGGCAATGGAACATGCTGAATTTCCAAAGAGCGGCAATCGAGAAATAGCGCATGATCCTCTTTAGAAGCCGCGCTCGCCATTTGGTCCATGATGCCGCAATTCACGCCCACCCATTCATTCTCCGCGCGTTGACCGACGCGCGCCATATACGCCGCATTCCATTCGAGTCCACTGATAGATGCAAAGACGCGTGCTGCTGCCAATTCCACTGCGGCGGAAGATGAAAGACCGGAACCGCGCGGTACGTCTCCCATCATTACCCCGTCCCAACCTGAAATAAAATGATGATCCGCTTGCAGGATGTGCGCAACGCCTTTGAGATATTCCGCCCAGCCTTGTTCCTTGTTGAGATCAGCCAATGAAAAAATGGATTCTGCATCAAAGTCAAGAGAATGGACACACACCAAGCGATCCGCTCTTGGACGAACCGCAATCCATATTGCACGATCAATTGCCATAGGCAAAACAAATCCATCGTTGTAGTCGGTGTGCTCCCCGATTAAGTTTACACGCCCAGGTGCGCGGACAATCAAAGAAGGTTTGCTGCCAAAGTATTTGAGAAACGCTTCGCTTACTTGTTTTGAAAGATCCATGATGATTAACTCGACCAGCGTGCAAACACGGCTTGCGATAACAATCGTCCAGCAGATTTTTCACGCGTGACCAATTCCCCGCTTTCCACGTTTCCTTTATTTTTTGACATCACATCTTCCAAAGCCTGTCCAAGATGAATCGCGGAAGCTTTGACGGCATATACGGTAATGATCAAGAACAAAGGCTTATCGCTCAAAATCGCTCGGCACGATTCCAATAAATCCGGCAATGATTTATACACTTCCCACACTTCGCCTTTGGGTCCGCGTCCAAATTTCGGCGGATCGAGAATGATGCCATCATATTGCGCGCCGCGCCGGACTTCGCGTTGGACAAACTTGAGTGCGTCATCCACGATCCAGCGGATCGGTTTATCGTTCAATCCTGATAACGATTGATTCTCCCGCGCCCATGTCACGGATTTCTTGGATGCATCTACGTGAGTCACTTGCGCGCCCGCCTGCGCCGCGACCAATGAGGCTAACCCGGTATAACCAAATAGGTTGAGAATTTTTACGGGGCGATTTGCTCTTCGGATAGAGTCCGCCATAAAGTCCCAGTGCGAAGCGGTTTCAGGAAAAACTCCAAGATGTCTTCCGGGAGTCGTCATCGCCCAAAAGCGAATTGAATCATATTTCATTTCCCAGCGTTCAGGGATGTTTTTCTTTAACATCCAATGTCCACCGCTTTCTTCGCTCGTGGGTTGGAAAGTTGCGTGCGCTGATGCCCATTCTTTCTCATCGAGCTTCCTTTTCCACATCGCCTGAACTTCAGGGCGGATAAATGTATAAGCGCCGAAGCGTTCGAGTTTCAAACCATCGCCGCTATCGAGCAATTCGTAATCGCTCCAACGAGTCGATTCCAAGAGGGAAAAAACTGGCAAATTCTGCATAGCTAGATGAGATTCAATCCTATCAAAATCATTGCTTATTAATGAAAGACTTGAATTCCTACCACAAATACTGTACAATGTGGGAGAAAGTGGTAAAAAGTGGAAGGCGCCGGAATCCCGGCGTTCTGCCTTTAATAAGGAATTAGCACATATGTTCTTAGGTCAGTTCCAGCACAACCTCGATGAAAAGGGCCGCCTGATGGTTCCGGCGCGCTTTCGAGAATTGTTGCTGGACGGCGGCGCTTATATCACGCAAGGCTTTGATCCGTGCCTGATGGTCATGACCAGCGGCTATTTCAAACAAGTTTACGACAGTGTCAATGCCATGAACATGGCTGATCCAAATGCTCGCCTGTTGCGCCGCTTGATTTTTGCGAACGCCTATCCAGTTGAGACGGATAAAGTCGGGCGGATTCTCGTCCCGCAGAATCTACGCACCTTTGCGAATCTTAACGGCGAAGCCATCGTAGCCGGACAAGGCGATTACTTTGAAATCTGGACGCCCGCGGCCTGGAATGAACAAATGAAACAAATCCAGGATACTGAGGCGAACAATCAGCGTTTCTCAACGTTGAACCTATCATCCAAATCGTAGCAACGAATCAAATCGTTTCTACTGCAATCATGGCAACACCGCATAAACCTGTACTTTACCAAGAGATTATACACGCGTTGCAACCCAAAAGTCCGGGACGCTACATTGATGGAACGATTGGTGCGGGCGGACATGCCCGCGGGATTTTGGAGGCCTGCACGCCAGATGGATGCTTGCTTGGCTTTGATCTCGATTCGCAGGCGTTAGCGCTCGCCCGTGAGACCTTGGCTCCTTACGGCAAGCGCGTCACTCTGGTTCAGGCCTCCTATCTCTCCCTGTTGGAAACCATGCACAATCTCGGCTGGGAAGCGGTGGACGGAATCGTGATTGATCTCGGAGTTTCTTCGATGCAGTTGGATACGCCCGAGCGCGGCTTCTCGTTCCAATCCGATGCGCCCCTCGATATGCGCTTCAACCGCGACGCAGGGTTGACCGCCGCACAATTGATCAATACCACGTCCGAAGCGGACCTCGCTAACATCCTCTTCCATTATGGAGAAGAGCCTCGAGCGAGAAAGATTGCCAAAATGATCGTGCAAGCTCGGCCCGTGACGACAACTTCGCAGTTGGCTGAGATCGTAAAGAAAGCCTACCCAGGTCACAGCCGAGTTCATCCGGCAACACGGACGTTTCAGGCGCTTCGGATTGCGGTGAACGATGAGTTGTCAGTGTTGGAACAAGCCCTGCCCCGCGCGATGCAGGCTCTTCGTCCGGGCGGGAGGCTGGCGGTGATTTCCTTCCATTCATTGGAGGATCGGGTTGTCAAGGATTTTTTCCGGAGCGAGAGCAAGGCTTTGATCAATCCGCCTTATGAAAAGATTTACGAAGTCGAACGCAATGCAACGCTGAAAGAGATGACCCGCAAGCCCATCACGCCCAGTGCCGATGAAATCAAAAATAATCGACGGGCGCGCAGTGCCAAATTACGAATAGCAGAGAGACTATGATACGAACCATTGATGTTATCCATTACGCATACAAACAAGCCCCCTGGCGAGTTCAACGCCAATGGATCGGCACCTTTTTGCTGATTGTATTGGGCTTGTCCATGATCGCCGCACTTTATTTGGACATCACTGCACGCGCCGCGCTCACTGGACGAGACATACAAAATCTAAGTACGGATATCATCACCATTCAACAATCCAACGCCGATTTGGAGACTCGGATTGCATCGCTTACATCGAATAACGCAATGGAAACACGCGCCCTTGCTTTAGGCTACCAACCTGTGCAATCCAATCAGGTGCAGTTTATCGTTGTGCCGGGTTATATCGAACCGCAACCTTCCACGCTTATATCCGCTCCTTCGTTACAACCCAGCACTCCAACGATTCCGCCGGAATATACCGAATCTTTATTGGATTGGTTCGATCAGCGTCTTCATACGCCATTATCGGTAACCATGCTGGGAGCATCGCAATGAGAGAGCAATACGCGTGGCGGTCCTGGTTGCTCGCAATCGTCTTTGCTTTGATTGGATTTGCAGTCATCTTTCAAATCGTGCGAATTCAGACCAGCCCCGAGGCGGAGATTCTTCGCACCCGTGAAGCAAATTACGCCGAAACGGTTCAAACGTTTTATCCTGAGCGCGGACAAATCTATGATCGAAATGGACATTTGTTGGCGGGCAACAAAACGGTTTACGAGATCGGCGTGGATTTAAGAAGCGTCAAAGATAAACATGCGATTGCCCTGGCAGTCGGCGTGGAACTCGGTTTGAACCCTGACAATCTTTATAACCTCATGGCAAACCCGCCCAGTAATCTGACCTATCTTATTCTGGCAAATTATGTGGATGAGGATAAAGCGCTGGCTTTGGAACAAATAAAGAATAATGCGGATCAGCAGACATCGCTGGGCGGACAAAGCAGTTTGGCGGGACTCGAATTCACCCCCCACCCTCAGCGGATGTATCCCGAAGGTGCTTTAGCCTCCAATGTGATTGGGTTTGTGAGCCGCGAAGGACGCGGCTATTTCGGAATTGAAGAAAAATATAATGATCTGTTAGCCGGTGCGCCGATTCAAGTCAACGTACCGGTGGATCCCAATAAAGCCGCAGACATTCCACAAATTCCCAATGGCACGACACTGATTCTAACGCTCAACCGAGACCTTCAAGCCGCCACCGAACAAATCCTGGACAACTCGATCACAAAATACGGTGCACAAGGCGGCACAATCGTCGTCATGGACCCGCGCAACGGTGAAATCCTGGCGATGGCTTCGACCCCGCGTATGGACCTCAATCAATTCTGGAATTATCCAAGCATCTACCAAAACGCCAGCGAATACAACGCCGCGGTCAGCATGCCGTATGAACCCGGCTCTGTTTTTAAAATCCTGACGATGGCGGCCGCGCTCGATAACAACACCGTTACGCCCGCCACCACTTTTTTGGATACCGGCTCAATTTTGATCGGCGGGATAACGATAAAAGACTGGAACGATCAGGCATGGGGATTACAGGATATGCTGGGCTGTATCCAAAATTCGCTCAACGTTTGCATGTCATGGATTTCATCGCAGATGGGATCGCAGAATTTTTATGGATATATGAACCGCTTCGGCATCGGACATTTGACCGGCATTGATCTGGGTGACGAAGCGGCTGGCCGCCTAAAGGTCCCGGGCGATACGGATTGGTCTCCATCCGACCTCGGCACGAATGCGTTCGGTCAGGGCGTTGCGGCAACACCGATTCAAATCATGAAAGCCGCTTCGGCAATTGCCGATAATGGACGCATGGTCACGCCGCATGTTTTATATGCCATGGTGCGCGACGGACGCCAATTCAATGTGCCTGCGCAATATGCAGGCTCGCCAATTTCCGTGAATACGGCTCAAACCTTAAATCAAATGTTGGCCACCTCCATCGCAGGCGAAGCGTCGCTTGCAGCGGTGCCAGGTTATCGAATTGCAGGTAAAACGGGCACGGCGCAAATTCCCGGTCCAAACGGCTACGACCCAACCGCCACGAACGCATCGTTCATCGGCTGGGGTCCGGTAGATGATCCACGCTTTATGATTTATGTTTGGCTTGAGCAGCCCTCCGCTTCGATTTGGGGTTCAGAAACCGCCGCGCCTGTTTTCGCACAAGTGGCGCAAAAAACCATCCTGATGCTGAATATTCCGCCCGATAGTATTCGCCAACAAATTGCCCGACCTTAATTCAACATGTTGACTCTTGCCGATGCAATCGAAGCTTTGACCAATACCCGCTTGAACGCCAGTGCAGTGATCACGGAGGCAGTCATTGATTCGCGGCAAGCCATCCCCAGCTCTTTGTTTGTTGCCATTCCTGGCGAGCGATTGGATGGCCACGGCTTCATTGAAGATGCATTCAAGCGAGGGGCTTCTTTTGCTTTAATTCAGCGGGAAGTAAACGCTTCATTCAGGACCCTCGACCTGCGCCACGGCTTATCCGGTGACTCCAAGCCCGATCTGACTCCGCCCCTCTGCCTGCGCGTGGACAATACCATCCATGCGCTCCAGCAAATTGCGCGCTTCTGGCGCCGCAAATTGAATCTGCGGGTGATCGGGATCACCGGCAGCGTCGGCAAATCCACGACAAAAGAAGTCATCGCCCAGGTTTTAAGTCAACGCTACCGCACCCTGAAAAGTCCGGGGAATCTCAATAACGAGATCGGGCTTCCTTTAACGATTCTCCGCCTCGGGTCCGGGTACGAACGAGCGGTCTTGGAAATGGGATTTTATGTTCCGGGCGAAATCGCTCTTTTATGCGACATCGCCCAGCCGCAAGTCGGCGTGGTCAGCAACATCG
>DATCTP010000117.1:0-4702 GCA_036567885.1 Anaerolineales bacterium
TTTAACTCATTGACGTTCGTAAAAGACCAGCAAAGTGCTCCCGTATTTGCGCCGGTCGATCTCTGCAAGAACGTTTAATGCCAATGACTTATATTCTTTCGGGTGGATTTGGGCAATCACCCAACTATCTTTTTCCAGCCATTCGGGATTGGAATCCAATTCAAGCAATGCCCGGGTCCACATATCCTTGTATTGGGGAGGCGCGATGTAGATGTAATGGAATCTGCGGTCGGGATGCGATGCCAGCATGGCAAACGCATCGGCGCGTTTCGCTTCGGCGCGGGACGCAAGCCGGGTCGCCGTTAAATTCAATTGGATCGTATCTATCGGCTCGCGGTTTAAATCTGTGAAACGGCAAAAGGCGGCGCCGCGGCTGAGCGCTTCGATTCCAACTGCGCCGGTTCCGCCGAACATATCCCACCAATTTGAGTCGATCACATCCGCGCTAATGATGTTGAATAAAGATTCCTTCACGCGATCTGTGATTGGACGCGTTATATCGCCGGGGACAGATTTAAGAATTCTTCCTTTAGCGCTCCCCGAGATGACTCGCAAACTCATTTAGCCGCCATGATATTTCCATGCGGCGCAATGACCGGTACAACACAACCGGTGCTTAAAATCAATTTTCGTCCGCCGGTTTGCTGGATGGCATCTTCTTTTTCTTTGCGAACATCTTGCGCCGTTTTATAAACCAGCGTATCGCGGCTTAGTCCGCCACAAAGCACACCTTTAAATATTTTATGCGCTTCGGCTAATGAAGGCGGAGTCTCGCGGTCGTGCCAATTGATGATCTGTACCGGGTAGTTTGATACCGACTCGAAATAGACATTCTCGCCGTGCAGGTGCAACATGTTGCACCATAATCCTTGAGCGGCTTCCAGAATTTTCAAATCGAGGCTTTGACTGAACTGTTTGAATTCAATTTCATTCAATAACGTGGCTTGGGCGTGTTGAACGGCATAGAAAATTCCGTCAACGCCGGTTTCCAGAGCGGCTTCGATGAATCGTTGGGTGGTTAGCGCAATGGATTGCAATCCCTTCATCACGGCTTCGGGATGGTTTCGCAAATGAACCAAAAGCGTGTTTTGACCGGCGAGATTTTTGGCTTGCGCCAGCGGATTAAAAATCGTTTGCAGCATCGGCGTGCTTGGTCCGATGCCGGCCCGGATTTGACGGAGGCAAGCCAATTGTCCCGCGAGATGCGGGGCTGTTGGATCAAGCGCTTTCAAGCGTTCCCAATCTTGCGGTTGCGAAATCACATGTTTGGTGTATTGCCGCGTGCCTTCAGAATTACCGCGCCATTCATCTTCTGCTCCCCAATCGCGCAGGCAGAACGAAGAAGCGGGCGTCACTTTGACGAGGTCGAAATCATACGTGTGTTGAAAAGCAATTTGCGCGGCGGCAAGCGTTTCCGGCGATTGATCGTCCACGGGAAAGTGACGCCAGAGAGCAACCGGAGTTTGATCGGGAATTTCACCTGACAGACAGGCTTGGATTCGTTCACGATGAGATATCATGGCACCTTTTTGATGACACAAAATGTTGCGCCCGCGCGGCCAACACTCAAGACAATCGGCGCGCCGTGGAAATCGTGCTGGTCTTCATTAGTCCGCGTGTTGACCAGCACAAAATCACCGGGTTTGATTTGATTGAACGTGTAGCGCTCATCCAAAATCTTGACGTTGCTGGCGGCATAGGGCGCGGCGACTTCCGGCTCGCGATGGACGTAGAGATTGACGGGTCCCGTTTCGAGTGGATTGAACTCTTCGACGGCTTGTTTGTAACACGTCAGCCAATAATCGGTTTCATAATGACGGAAGACGCCGCCTGTTCCACCAATCAACGAATTGTAATAAGCATATTCGTAAGGATGCAGTTGAATAATGCTATAGATACCGGGCGCAAGCAGAATAATAACCAATACGGCGTTAATCCATGTTTTGTTGATCTTGCCAAATAGCCAATCGAATGCAAATCCCGCGAAGACAAAGATCGGCGGGAGGAAAAAAAGAAAGTGGCGCATCCCATCGAAGTCGGGTGGGTTGCGCCAAACGGCATACGCGAACGGGATAAAAAACCAGGCGAAGATCAATGCGGCCTGAATCAGTTTCTGGAAATCATTCTTCAATTTAAAAAAAGCGGCGATGAATCCAATTGCGAATAGGGGCCAGACCGGTTCGGTGAGCGTAAAGATTAAGTAGAATGGAATATAGCGGATCGGAAGATCGTAGGCGCGATAAACCTGGCTTGCAAAAAGCACTTGCAATCCGGTTGGGTTGTCGGACATGAATTGAAAAACCTGGATGAATCGAAGAGGACTTTCCCACAGATAGGGCCACGTAGCGATCATGACCGCGATGGAAAGCAGGGCGTAAAAGGCAAGCCACAAAATTATTCGGCGCGTCGGGCGGCGCGATAATGCATAAATAACGACAAATATTCCGGCTAACGGGCCCAGCACGCGAATGGAAGTGGCAATGCCGACAAAGAAAGCGGGGAGTAGGATTTGCAGAAATGTTCGAGACGCCGGTTGGTCTTTTGCATCCATCATTTGATCCACCATGCGGAAACCAAGGTAAACGGAACCGGCTAGGAATACCAGAAACGGCGGATCTTTCGGGTTGATAAAGGCGTGTCCCCACAAAAGCGGCTGAAACGTGAATAACGCAGAGGCGGCGAAGGCAGCCCATGGCCGCACGAAACGTTCGCAGATTTTATAAATGAAATAGACGCCAAGCAGGAAGCTCAGAAAATTGACCAGATGCCAGGCATCGTCGGTGTTGACGTGGAATTTTTCAATTAGATAAACTGGCTCGCGCGCCAGAAGCAAATAAGCGGGTCCGCGGTTCTTGTGGTCGCTGGCGCTGGGACCGTAGGAATTGTTGAGATCAAAATGTCCGCTGAACCAATTGGCGGGAGTATAAGCGTAGCCTAACGCATCGGCATATTTATAGAAGAGCGGTTCATCCCACGTGAAGCCGTAATCTCGAAAGATAAACAAGCCGACTACCACACAGATAGCAAGCAATAAGATGATTGGAAAATTTTTATTTTGTTTATTGTTTTTCATGACCAGTTTTTTGATTATGGGTTCTGAACTGTACGAAAACCGTCTTGGAGGCTAGCTCCGCGCATTTCCACATTATTTCGCGGCTTTGAAATACATGGAAAAGCTTCGTAGCTGCAGAGTCCCAGTTTTTGGGCGCAATAGAAAGCAGCGTTGCCAATTGGACATGACCATACTTGTGATGAATAGTAATCCGCCGGAAGAAAGGCGCGTTGTGGGAGAGTAGATAAATTTACAGTTGTGGTTAGAAAATAGAATTGGAACAAGACAGCTAAAATTATAAGCGAAGTAGCTACCATTGCAGGTTTGCTTATGGAAGAGATTGTAAATCTGCTAATAAACGGTAAACTCACAAGGATAATCGATGATAGAAGGTAGGCGTACCCAAAACGAATGATTGGCGCAGTGAAGAGCCAAAAGAACAAACCTATGTAATTGACAAAGAAAGCAATCAAAAAACCTGTTGACAGCTTTTGGACTTTGTTTAAGAAAAAGTGAAGAGGAAGTGCTACTGGCGAAACAAGCGCAGTTAAAACCAAAATCTTTTCACCCCCGGTCAACTGATGGAACCAAAGGGGTACCCACTGGAACATCGTCATTCCGACATATTTTTGAGTATCAATGGGAAATCTATTGAACCATAATGTTCCCGTTTGATCCGCTATAGTGGCACTCAGGGGATATCTCCAATCGAACGAGAAAAGATCAATTTGGGGGAGAGGAAAGATCAAATAACCGGAAAGGATGATGTTACGCAGAAACCATGGCAACAAAACAAACAAAGCTGTTGCCATGATAATTGCACTTCGTTGCCAATTCTTATTCAAAATTTGCTGAAGTATTACCAGCAAGGCGAGTCCGCATAAAGGCAATGTTGACAGTTTGATTGTGAAGGCAAAGATGGAGAGGATAAATATGGAGATAGAATAAATATCGAAATCCAAACTTCGTTTTTCAACTTTTTCCAATATCAAACTTGTAATTACCCAAGTCAACAGAATAGGAGGAAGATCGGTGCCTGGCGAGGAGATGTCTGAAGAGTAAAGGTAGAGAGGCAGGAAAAATAAAATTCCTTTGAAGAGATTTGAAATCGTAATTTGTTTTTGGATCAAACCCTGAAAGCTATCTGCGAAATAGATCATCGTTGTAAGCAAAAGCACGCTGTTGGTCAAATGGAACGAATGTAGTTCTAAGAAAGCAAAACTTAGAGATGCGACCAATACCAACCAGGATGAATCAAAAGCAAGACGATCATGGATGTTTACTAGGCCGGGAACAACGCGATAACTTTCAATCCAATGGATGGTTTGGGCATGGTAGAGGGTTGTATCGTAGTTGGTGGGTCTGTGTGTGGAGTTTTCTAGAACTATAAGAAAGACGACAATTAGCAATATCCATACTAAGGGATGATAAGTTGGGAAGTGTATATTTTTCCAAAGCCGAGTCAAGAAGGCAATTGTTATGCCGCCGAGCGAAATGACAATAACTGCGATGCCTCCCAGCGGTATCACGAGTGACAGATAGGATGTAAATGTGGCTAGTGCCGCCATCCCGATGATGGCAATTAAAGGAACAGAGATGTTAATTTCTTCTTGAAAGCGGAAAACCTTTTTTAGAAAAACCAACCCACCA
>DATCTP010000118.1:0-3598 GCA_036567885.1 Anaerolineales bacterium
CCCTTCGGCATGGAAGGCGTGGGAAGCAATCCCTGTTTGGATGGAACAATATTCTTGGCAACCATACGACTCTCCTCTTATACAAAATTTTTATCTAACAATAAAAAGCGACAGCGACACTCCTCGCTTTGAGCGGGAGCCGCTGTCGTTCCATTAGCTTTTAAGAAGGTTATCTATTTCCTTGCGCAATGCGCCGAGATCATCGAGGCGCAAATAAACGATGGCGTAACGGATATACGCGATCAGATCAATTTCCTTTAACCCGGCAATCACCATATCCCCGATCACGCGGGATGACACTTCGGATTTGCCCATCTTCTGTAATTCCGCTTCCACATGGCCCACCAGCCGCTCGATATCCTCAGCCGAAACCGGTCGCTTCGCGCACGAAATCCGGATTCCGCGAAATAGCTTTTCGCGGTCGAATTCCTCACGCGTCCCATCCTGCTTGACGATAAGCGGCGTCGCCAAAATCGGACGTTCATACGTGCTGAAACGTTGCTTGCACTTGAAGCACTCACGGCGGCGACGGATACCTCCGTGGCTATCGTGGGAGGTATCGAGGACTTTTGAGTCGTGGTAGTTACAGTATGGACAACGCATAAATTAGGCTTGGTTTATAGAACAGATGATAGAGCCATATGTAGGGGAAGACATTTATCTGACCCGTACATATGGCGAATTAATAGGATTTTAGCACATATATAAAACCACTTCAAGAGGCTGGAAGCGGGATTTGCCTTAAAAAATCAGATTTTTTAAGACGGGCGTATGGAAGGCGTTTCGGAAAACTATAAATCCCTTAGGAAATTCAATGCAACCCCGTTAAACCATTCCGAATTGGATTGATGCGGGACATGACCCGCCTTAATTGACTCCGCTTTCGCATTGGGTAGCATGGCAACCAGTTTCATAAACGAAGATGGTGCCAGTGTTTGATCCCGCTCGCCCCAGATCACCAAAGCCGGAACGGAAATAGATGGAAGGATTTCCGTCAAATCTTGGATGGTATTGGGCAAGTGATACACGCCGGGCGCAGTACGAGTGTAATCTAGGGCAGTTTGGGCGCGGACCGATTCAGGCAAAGCATGGAGACTGCCAATACTGTGCCCCAGGGAAACGCTCGTCATATCAATTATGGATCGGAACATCCACTCCGGTGTCCGAGCGGCGATCCAGCCTCCAATCAGGGGCTGGCGATAGGCCAGACGCAGAATCGGAGGAAACTGGTCGCGAGAGTAAAACGGGTCCGCCAAAATCAAGCTGCGCACCCGCTCTGGGAAACGATACGCAAATTCGAGGGCAATATAACCACCAAGGGAGTGACCAACCAAAACTGCGGGTCCGTTCAAGTAAAGCGAATCCATCCAGCCCGTAAAATGATCCACCAGCCAATCAATATGATACTCACGCGAATCCGGTTTTGGACTATCGCCATGCCCAAGCAGATCGAGGGCATATCCGGCATAGCCGCATTGAATCAGATCGGGAAAGAAATCGTCCCAATCATGGAGTGAAGCGGCTATGCCATGAATCATAATAACCGGTGAACCACTTCCCTGCGCTATGTAATTTGCTGTAGATGGAATTTTTATTTCATCCTTCGCTTGCAAGGTGATGCTCATAACGCATTGCCAACTCTCTTCGTAAAACTTTTCCGATATATGTTCGCGGAAAATCGTCCATGAAAATAACAAATCGAGGCACCAAGCGTGGAGGCAGCCTTCGTTTGCAATAAGCGATAACCGCTTCCGGCGTGGGACGTTCGCGGCCGGCAATCACGAACGCAAACGGATGCTTTGCCACTGCAACTACCGCCACTTCCTTGACCTGAGGAATTTCATAGATCACTTCTTCCACGTCGCGCGGGAAAGCCGGTTTGCCGGGCTTGGCACGCGAAGCGTACCACATATCCGCTTTTCGCGAAATAATTCGGAAGTATCCATCTTCATCTTTCTGCGCCACATCGCCGGTGAGGAGCCAACCATCACTGGTCAAAACTTCTTTGGTGGCTTTTTCATTTCGCCAATAACCCCTCATCACTTGCGGACCACGTATAGCAAGTTCGCCGATCTGACCGGTTTTAACCTCTTTCTTTCCACTCACCAAATCCACAATCGCGGCTTCCGTAGAAGGAAGCGGGACGCCGATACTCCCAGTTTTTCCACTGCCATTCATTGGATTGGCATGTGTAACAGGCGAAGCTTCCGTTAAACCATAACCTTCCACAAGCCGACCCTTTGTTAATTTCTCGAATGATTCCTTCACTTCCACCGGCAACGGCGCTGACCCGCTGATGCAGGCTTTGATGGAACGAATGCCATATTTTCGAACACCGCGAAAATTGCTGATGGCAACATACATGTTAGGCACACCTGTAAAAATCGTCGGTTTATATTTTTTTATGGACTTGAGCACATCCAAAACCTGAAATTGCGGTTTGAGAATCATCGCCGCGCCGAGCGCAACAGGAGTATTGAGTGCAGTGGTCAATCCGTAACTATGAAAAATCGGAACAACGCATAGAAATCGTTCTCTTCCTTCTTTGACATCCGGCAACCAATGACGCGTCTGCAAAGCATTTGCAACCAGATTGCGATGCGTGAGCATCACACCTTTGGCTTGTGCGGTGGTCCCGCCGGTATATTGAATAACTGCTAAATCGTCCGGCGCGATATCCATTGTTGGAGATTTATTGCTTTGACCACTCAACCAGCGATTCCAGCGCAACGCGTTCGGAACGCGGAAGCCGCGGTTGCGCCAACGCGAGATCAAATATTTTGGCGGGGAAAGATATTCAGCCGCGTCAGTCAGCACAATATGCGGCACGCCGCTTCCGGTTCGGATTTGATCCGCAAGCCCAGCCCAATTCGATAACGTGACCAGCACGCTGGCGTCCGCATCTTTGGCTTGACGAATCACTTCCTCCGGATCAATTGTCGGCGGAATCAGAACCGCAGCCGCGCCCGCCTTCAACGCTCCATAAAATCCAATCACCATCTGCGGAACGTTCGGCAATAGCAAAATCACGCGCGCGCCTTTGCCAATACCCAAACCGATCAACGCGTTTGCAAAACGATTGGCTTCGTGATTCACATAACGATATGAATGGCGGCTGCCTTCACAAAAAATGGCAGGCTGAAGCGGAAAGCGCCGAACCGCCGAGCGCAATAAATGATGCACCGGAATATCCGGAATGCCGATGGTATACGGCACACCCGCTTCATATTGCGCCAGCCACGGACGTTCTTTGCGCAGCGTATCTCGCCCGTTGATTTTTCTCGCCCTGCGTTCTTCGGGGTTGAGGATGACCGTTGACGAATCACGCCATGAGCGTTGACCTTGGTCAGCTAAGAATCTTTCGATGGCGCGGTTCACCGCTTCACGTCGTTCCAACATGACCATGTGTCCAGATACGCCAATATCGGCATCTTCCGCGCCCGGAATACTTTTTGATACACTTTCAAAGCTGGACTTTATCCATTTGAACCTTAACGAAAAGCAGGGTAAGCTAGGACTAACACTCCTTCACGAGGTAGCCTATGCCAGCCCTGCAGAACGAATATATCACGATCTTGGGAAGCTTTGAGAGGCTCTT
>DATCTP010000119.1:0-3234 GCA_036567885.1 Anaerolineales bacterium
ATAACGCGTCAATGATTCGAGCGCGGCTTTGCTCGCGCCGACCACGACATAATCGGGCAGGACGCGCCTCGCACCTGCGCTCGAAATGCTGATAATATAACCGCCGCCGCGTTTTTCCATTAGCGGCGTAGCGCGTTGCGCGGCGAATAATAACGCACGCGCGTTGATGTTCATCGTCCAATCCCAGCCTTTGGGTCTTTGCTCCAGCGCGGGACGGTTATATCCCGACGCCGCGTTATGGACGAAAATATCCAATCCGCCGAATTCCTTTTCCACTTCATCGAATAAATGATTCAAATCTTCGAGATCGCCCACATCTGCCTTGACGAGCAATGCGCGGCGGCCCAACTTTTCGATTTCACGTGCGGTCTCTTCCGCCGGTTCGCGGTTGCGGAAAAAGTTGATGATCACATCCGCGCCGCGTTGGGCGAAATTCAAAGCAATGGCGCGTCCGATGCCGCGGCCCGAGCCGGTTACGAGAGCAATTTTGTTTTGAAAAGTATATTCCATTAGCCGATTCCCAGATATCGATTCCCGACTTCCATTAGTCAAAATAAATATTCAAATCCGAACAGTCAAAGCGGTTGCCGCAATTGGGACAAATGATTTTGCAATTGCTTTCGTACATCTCAAATCCGCATCGGTCACAAACAAACTTCTGCTTCTCGTATTGCGAATTGCGTTTTACGTTTTGCTCATCATCAATTTCGTTTTGCGCTTTCCGTATCGCTTCATTTCCCATTTCAATCATCCTTCCACACAACCGGCTTTAACAACTCTCGATTGAATTCTGCAATCCGACTTTCGCCCAATCGTTTAACTTCCTCGATAGCCGTGCCCAAATCATTTCGCAATTGACCCACTTCCACGCCGCGGCAGGTTTCCGGAAATTGTCTCAGCCATTTCATACTCCGCCCGTAGACTTTGATCGCGCCTGCATAATTTCCGCGCCTGATGTGGAGATACGTCACTGCCGCTTGCAAAATTCCTTGATATAACCTGCGAATCTTGCCTCGTTCTTCTTTCCATGCGGCTTCCAACTCTTCATGCGCCTCGAAATACTTCCCCTCATTGAAAAGAATTATTCCTTCGCGTGCACGCGAAGGAAGTGTGCCATCACAATCGGTCATTCGCGGCAGTATAACACGGATACAATTTACCAAGTGGTAAAATTTCTTAACATGACTCGAAACATACATCGAACGGGGAGCAGGTTGTGACTCTTTTTATTTTACTCTTTAGTATTGCGTTCGGCGTCGGCTCGCTTGCCTTCGGCTATCACTTGGCGGGCTTCACGCCATTTGTCCGTTGGATCATTTTCTTTGGCGCACTGTGGCTCGTCACGGTCTGGCAGCGTTGGCGTTGGTTTGCATATCTCGGGATTGCATTCAATCTAATTGCCGCCGCATTGGGATTGTGGCTTTTGAATTTTTCTCCCGGCTGGATGTTCGCAGGCGCGATCGGCGGATTGCTGGCTTTTGATTTGACTTTCTTTTGGGAGCGAGTCCGCTTCATGGACTCCGACGAGGAGCGGCGCGGCCTCGAGACGCGTCACCTCGTCCGAATCTCTTTGCTCACCATGATCGGCATGACGCTGGCGAGCCTCGCAATGTTGATAAAATTCCAATTTAATTTGGCTTGGGCAATCCTATGGATTTTGATCCTTACGTTGGGATTGATTCAACTGGTCATTTGGCTTCGCAAGCGAAGTTAGGGACGGATTACGGATCGTTGACTACCGACCTTAACCATTCTTCCGTTTCCTTTGGCGATTTCATCCGAACGATTTTTAAGTGTGCATTCTCCGATTGGGCGAATAGCATTGGGTATTCGCGCTTGCGTTTCCAATAAGTTTTGAATAGCCAGCGATACAAAGATTCATCGGACCAAAGCTTGAAATGCCACCAGAGTTTTTCGCGGTTGCCATTCCATAATTCTTCCTGCAAAATACCGCGTCGGAACGTGCGGACGGTCAATTGCCAGAAGACGCGAGGAAACGAATAATCAAGCCAGATCACAGCCTCGGCGCGCGACCAGACGATATCGCGAACTTGATGATAATTCCCGGCAACAACCCAGCGTTCCGCGCGAGTCGCTTCATCGGCGCGGACGCGAAAAACATCGTCCGGCGCTTCATGCCAGTTCGGTTCCCAATGCAACGCGTCGAGTTCGATGAAGTCCAGCGCGAATTGTTCTGCCGATCGTTTTGCCAGCGTTGATTTTCCTGATGAAGTTGTTCCAACAATCACTATGCGTTTGAAGGGAAATGAATTCATAAGGTGGAGGATTATAATTTGTAACATACGAAAATTAAAACGCGATTGCGTTTTATGTTTTTCGTTTTAGAAAACGAGGCACTCATGTTCGATCTTCCCGATGATGAAATTCTCCCGCTCTCGAAAGAGCATGTTTTTTGGACGTGGTCGGCGCAAGCAAAAGTCAATCCAATTGTCGTGAAGCGCGCCAAAGGCGTGTATTTCTGGGACGTGGACGACAAACGTTATCTTGATTTCAACTCGATGACGATGTGTGTCAACATTGGTCACGGCGACGAACGCGTGATCGAAGCCATGGTCGAGCAGGCACGCACTTTGCCTTACACCGCGCCAGGCATGACCAACAACGTCCGCGCGCTGGCATCCAAACTTGTCGCCGAGGTTTCACCCGGCGGTCAATTGACGAAAGTTTTGTTTACGCTGGGCGGCGCAGACGCCAATGAGAATGCCATCAAGTTAGCGCGCGGATACACTGGTCGTTATAAAATTTTGTCACGCTACCGCTCGTATCATGGCGCGTCAGCGGGCGCGATGGCTGTGACTGGCGATCCGCGGCGGGTCGCGTGGGAACCGATGCTGATGCCGGGCGTCGTTCATTTCCTTGACCCGTATCGTTATCGTTCCACGTTTCATCGCACCAATCCAAATATTTCCGAAGCCGAGTTCACGCACGATTATTTGAATCATCTCGAGGAGATCATTCAATACGAAGGACCGGAAACGATTGCCGCGATCTTGATGGAATCAGTAACCGGTACAAATGGCATCATCATTCCGCCGGAAGGTTATTTGCAAGGCGTGCGCGCCCTGTGCGACAAATATGGCATCGTGATGATCGCCGACGAAGTCATGAGTGGATTTGGCCGTACCGGCAAATGGTTCGCAGTGGATCATTGGACTGTTGTGCCAGATATTATGACGATGGCAAAAGGACTCACATCCGCATACGCGCCATTGG
>DATCTP010000120.1:0-6702 GCA_036567885.1 Anaerolineales bacterium
TGAATTTTATACAACCGCATGATAACAACCCGCGTTTAATATCACCAAAACAACAAGTTAACATCTGGTTAAGAACATCTGGCATTAAACGAAAACTGCCCGCCAAAATCGGGCAGTCTTTTCTCTCATTCAGTGAATTTATGAGATCAGTTCAGTTCTCGCCGGCATGTTTCGTTTCCTGTATTTCCTGAAAACTATCCGAATCCGGAGCAACGGGAATATTGGTCCATCGCCAGACAAATTCGGTGGAATATTGCCAGCAACGGTCACAGATCGCGCCGTGCAGTAAATCAAGAATGTGCATCATATTCACTTTAGAGCGGGTGTCTTCTTCATTACATTTTGGGCAGATCATTCTTCTTCCTGTGCTTGAAACTCAAAATCGGAACGGCTTGGCTTCCAATTGAAAAGTCTTATATGTAATCTTATAAGGTGCTTCCCAATTGCACAACTTACAAATGACATCAAATACCATGCTGATTGTCAGGTTTAGTTCGGGGATTTTCGACAGACTATCTTTCGCTTTCTTTCTGAATAGGCAACTCAAAAAAGGGGATTGCCATATTTTCATCCCAGGGCCAGGTATTTAAATCGGTCAAGGCGCGGTACGCGGTCAGGTCCAGATGAAGAGGCGTGACGGAAACATAACCTTCCGCCAACGCGCCGATATCGGTACCGCGTTCTGCAACGCCGGTCGGTGCATCGCCGCCGATCCAATAATACGGACGGCCGCGCGGATCAATGCGTTCATCGAGACGGCTGTGATACACGCGCAAGCCCTGGCGCGTCAAACGAAAGCCGCGGATTTCTTCATCCTGTAAATACGGCACGTTGACATTCAGCAAAATCTCTTGCGGCAATCCGTTTTCAATGGCGTGGCGTACCACATGTTCGGCGGCGCGCGCCGCGGGACCAAAATCAATTTCGCCGGTATGTCCTTCAGGGACTTCCAACGAAACGGCGATGCCCGGAATTCCGGCGATCACGGCCTCCATCGCGGCGGTCACGGTTCCTGAATACGTGACATCATGCCCCAAGTTTGCGCCGACATTGATTCCTGAAACCACCAAATCAATCGGTTCTTTGAAATATCCTAGCGCGGCCAACGCTACGCAATCGGACGGCGCGCCATCGCTGGCGTGTCCAATTGTTCCATCGGCGAGATGATATTCCTTCACGCGCAAAGCGCGATCCAGCGTCTTCACGTGTCCGCCGCCGGACCAGTTGCGATCCGGTGCGAGAATACTCACTTTGCCAAGCTTGCGCATTTCCTGTGCCAGCGCCAGCAAACCCGGCGCAAGCACTCCATCATCATTTGTTACGAGAATATGTTTTTCCATTTATCTTCCTGGTTATTTAAAAACTGATTGCGCTTCCGGGAAGCATCCACGCCAAAAACGATCAGTGTAAGAATTAACGTAATCACTAAGAACAAATCCATACGCTACTCCTTTTATCAATATACATAGTATTCCCTTTGCTTTAAGAACAGTCTAAGGAAAAGTTAACAGCTGGTAAATATATTTTGCAAGGCGGTTATAACGCACAAGAACCCGGGAGGAGTCCGGGTTCTTGCGCAAAGGAGGAGAAAAGATGGTTTTTGTCATCCGTGTGCCGCATCACACCGGTGACGGAGGAAATCTCGCCGCTTCTGTCCTGTGTCCACCATGAACACGATCAGCATCGCGATGCTGATTACAATCAGAAAGACATCCACACGCTTAGGATAGCACAAATCGTTCCCACTGTGCTTTAGAGCAGGCTAACAAACGCAAAACAATTATGAAAAGTTCAAGCTTTCGGGATCGTAAAGAAAAACGTGCTTCCTTGACCTTCGATGCTGTCCACCCAAATCCTTCCCTGATGTGTTTCGATGATATGACGCGCGATGGAAAGTCCCAAACCGGTGCCGCTTCCAGCGCGCGATTTATCCACGCGGTAAAAGCGCTCGAAGATGCGCGAAACATCCTCCGCCGGGATTCCGATCCCCGTATCCTTGACTCCGAATCGGACCTCGCCGCCAGCGGACTCCGCTAAAAGAATCACTTCTCCGCCCGGACGCGTAAACTTGACCGCGTTGTGGATCAAGTTTACCAGCACCTGTTCCAGCCGCGCCTGATCGGCGCGGATATGTGGCAGGTCATCGAGACAATCCACGCGAAGCCTCAGCCCGGCGCGTTCCACTTGCAGCTTCATGCGTTCGCCCGCAGATGTCAATAATTTCTTTGGGGAAATTGGGGCGAGGTTTAGTTCCACTTGTCCCGACTCAATGCGCGAAAGGTCGAGCAATTCCTGCGTCATCTGGGTCAACGCGTCGACTTCGGTGACGATGCGGCTGAGAAAACGCGGACCCGCTTCCGGGTCCGAAAGAGCGCCGTTCTGCAGAGTTTCGGTCAGGGCTTTGAGCGAAGCCAGCGGAGTCCGAAGTTCGTGCGAGATGTTGGAGATGAAGTCGCGGCGCACGGTTTCGAGTCGTCGGACGCGCGTCAAATCCTGCACCAGCAAAAGGCTTCCGCCTGCGTGTGTGTCGGGAACGACTACCAGTTGAAGGAATTGTCGGCGCGCCGGAACTTCCACCGATTCGGTTTGCAATTCCTTCGTCTGCTGACAGCGCCGCCACGCCTCGACCAGTTGATAGTGACGGATCACTTCAGTCACGGTTCGATTAATTGGATCGGAAGTTTCGAATAATTTTTGCGCGGCCGGATTCGCAAATTGAATCCGGCCTTGCGAGTCAGCGATCAACACGCCATCGGTCATTTGATCGAGCACCGCGGCGAGACGGGCGCGTTCGGAGTTTAAGGTGGATAGTTGAAGATCGAGACTCTTGATGAGATCGCTTTGTGAATCGAGGTTTCGGCGCAAATCGTAATAACGCCAGGCAAACCAAATGGTGGTGATAAGAAAGATAACAATGAGAGAAACTAAAATGGTGTTCATAAAAACGTAAAACGCAAAGCGCAATTTGCGTTTTGCTTATTTGCGTTTTGTTCTAGCCCTCAAACCGATAACCACCGCCGCGCACCGTGACAATTCGTTTCGGATTCGCGGCGTCCGCCTCCACCTTTTGTCTCAGCCAGCGTATATGGACATCCACGGTGCGGCTATCCCCGATGAAATCCCAGCCCCAGACGCGTTCGAGGATGAATTCGCGTGAAAGCATCTGGCTTTTGTGCTCGGCGAGAA
Organism: Anaerolineales bacterium; assembly: GCA_036567885.1. Taxonomy (GTDB): domain Bacteria; phylum Chloroflexota; class Anaerolineae; order Anaerolineales; family Villigracilaceae; genus Fen-1038. The sequence goes on from DATCTP010000120.1 coordinate 3,187, forward strand.
AGAGAAGCAGTTCGTATTCCTTGGGTTTGAGCTGCAAGGGTTTTCCATTCAGAATCACTTCGCGGCGCGTGAGGTTGATGATGAGATTATCGAATGTCAGCGTTTCATGCGGCGTTGCGGCGTTGCCTTGGTTCTTTTCCATTTCCTCGCGCAACATACGCGTGCGCCGCAACTGCGCCTTGAAGCGTGCCATCAGTTCGCGCATCGAAAACGGCTTGGTGAGGTAATCGTCCGCGCCGACTTCGAGACCGACGACGCGGTCAATTTCATCGTCGCGGGCGGTGAGCATCAGGATGGCGGTGGTCATTTCCTTGCGCAGGATGCGCGCCACTTCGAAGCCGTCCATTTTGGGGAGCATGATGTCGAGCACGATGAGATCGGGTTTTAAACGGCGAGCCGCTTCGAGCGCGGAAAGACCGTCGCCCACCGTCTCGATTTCATAGCCGTCCTTTTTCAGGTTGTAGGCAAGGGTTTCTTGCAGCGAAGGTTCATCTTCAACGATCAGAATTGTTTCAGGCATTTGCAAAGACTATATCATAACAATCCGCAATTGTTTGTTAAGGGGATGTTAAAACAAAAGGTTGAGATTTTAGCTCAACCTTTTGATCTTCGTCACTTACCGAATACAAACTGTCCGTTCTTATAAAACAATTGTCCGTCCACCGTGATCTCTGAATCTTTTCGCAGGTCGCAGATCATATCCCAATGGATGGCGCTGTGATTCTTCGATCCGGTTTCGGGGTAGCCCGCGCCGAGCGCCATATGGAATGTCCCGCCGATCTTTTCATCGAAGAGAATGTTGCCGGTGAAGCGGTCAATATCGGTATTCGTGCCGATGGCGAACTCGCCGAGATAACGCGAGCCTGCATCGGTTTCAAGCATCTTGAGCAGATAATCTTGATGTTTTTCTGCGGTTGCTTTCTCGACTCGTCCGCGATTGAAGGTTAGTTCCGCGCCTTCCACGGCTACGCCGCCATAAATGGCAGGATACGTGAACTTGACCCAGCCGTTGACCGAGTCTTCCACAGGCCCGGTGAAAATTTCGCCATCCGGCATGTTGTATGTGCCGAAAGAATTTTCGAACGTGCGGCCTTTGACGGACAAAGTTAGATCAACGTTCGGTCCACGCAGAACCACCTGACTTTTTCCTTGCATAAAATCAATCGCGCTTTGCTGTTTCGCTTCGAGACTTTTCCAATAGGCGACCGGATCGTCTTCATGCGCATGAACGGCGTGGAAAACAAAATCGGAATAATCCATCACGCTCATGCCCGCGTCTTGAGCGTAGGCTTCGGTCGGATAAAGAGTCGTGACCCATTTAAAGACGCCTTCGGCGCCGCGTCGCATTTGCGCTTCGGTGATGGAACTCAGCGCTTTGCCGCGTCGCTGGACTTTGAGCGGATCCACACTTCCGGTTCCGTGTGTGTTCGTCGCGGAATGGATGCGGATGCGCGACTCGAATTGATCGTAGGCAAGTTTATAAAACGTCGGGACAAAATCCAGTTGCGTATCCTTGGCATAGGTCGCGTACATTTCGTCCTGGCTGAACGGCATCATGCCCGGCAACGCCACCATCGGGTGCGGATGACCACCTTTTTCCAGAATTTGAATGAACAGTTCTCGGATCAGCGGCTCGGCGGCGGTTGTGCCTTCGATGAGAACGCGGTCGCCCGGTTTGATGCGAGCCGAATGTTCCACTAAAACTTTTGCAAACTTTTGAACGCGAGTATCTGCCATAGAAATCTCCCAAAATCGAAATCATTGAATTGTTGATCGCGCTGAGCGGAGGTCTGAAAGATGAAGACCGAAGTCGAAGCGTGAATTAGGCTAGCTGTACCCTTCGACTTCACTGCGTTTCGCTCACGTGTGCCTGCGGCACAGTGCAGGCAGGGCGATGTTAATATATTTTGGCTTTGAATTTACATAAATTATATCATGCGCATCTTGGAGTATACTGAACGCCAGGCTTAGGATGAATTTGCAATGAAACAATTACTTCAAAACATGAAAAATGGAAAAGCGGCGGTCGAAGAAGTTCCCGTGCCGATTCCGCGGGATGGATTTGCGCTAGTCAAGGTGGCGGCGAGTTTGGTGTCCGCGGGAACCGAGCGCATGGTGGTTGAATTCGCGGAAAAGAATCTGATGGGCAAAGCGCGTTCGCGTCCCGATCTCGTCAAGCAGGTGATGGACAAAGCGCGCCGCGAAGGACTCGCGCCAACCGTTCAAGCCGCGTTCAATCGCCTCGACCAGCCGATGGCGCTCGGTTATTCGTCGGCTGGAACGATAGTTGCGCTTGGAAAAAACATGTCGGGCTTTAAGGTCGTTCAACGCGTGGCGTGCGCGGGCGGTGGCTTTGCGGTCCACGCCGAATATAACGTGGTGCCGCGCAATCTGCTCACGCCGCTTCCGAAGAACGTTGATTTTGAGTCGGCGGCGTTCACCACGCTCGGCGCGATTGCCATGCATGGATTCCGTTTGGCTGAACCGCAAATCGGCGAGAACGTCGCGGTGATCGGGCTTGGACTTTTGGGATTGCTGGCGATTCAGATCGCGGCCGCGGCGGGATGCAATGTGCTCGGCATCGACGTGAATCCGCAGCGTGTCAAACTCGCTTCATCGCTCGGGCTTCAAGCGGTTTGCCGTGCCCAAGCCATTGACGCCTCTCAAGCCTTTACCGCCAACCGCGGCTTCGACGTGGTTCTCATCTGCGCCGATACTTCATCGAATGATCCGGTTGAACTCGCCGCGGTCATTGCGCGTGATCGGGCGCGTATCGTCGCTATCGGCGCGGTTGGATTGAATATCCCGCGCAAAATTTACTATGAAAAGGAATTATCGTTCATCAACTCGCGTTCGTATGGGCCGGGTCGTTATGACTCATCTTATGAAGAAGATGGCAAAGATTATCCGCTTGGCTACGTGCGTTGGACAGAAGGGCGCAATTTTGAATCGGTCGTCGCTCTGTTGGAAAGTGGAAAGTTGAAAGTTGAAAGTTTAATTACGCATCGCTTTCCGATTGAAAAAGCCACGACTGCATACGAAGTGATAACGGGAAAGAAAAAAGAATCTTTCCTTGGCATTTTGCTGACCTATCCTGATAGCGAGTTGAAGGCAGAAAGTCAAACGATTCACTTTCCACTTTCTACAACCAAAAGCGCCAGCGTTAAGCTTGGCGTTCTCGGTGCCGGACTTTATGCCAATGCAACTTTATTGCCAGCCATCAAGAACATCAGCGAGATTGAACTTGTTGGTATTGCTTCCTCTGGCGGACTGCATGCCCAGCATTCGGGCAAGAAATTTGGTTTTGCGTATGCCACTTCATCCGATGATGAAATCATTAACGATGCAAATATCAATACCGTCGCGATTTTGACTCGTCACGATACGCACGCGGACTTGGTCATCAAAGCTTTGAAGGCGGGAAAGAATGTGTTTGTTGAAAAACCGTTGGCAATCACGTCAGATCAACTCAAGAAAATTATTGCAACTGTAGGGGCGACTCGCGAGTCGCCCCTA
>DATCTP010000121.1:0-3421 GCA_036567885.1 Anaerolineales bacterium
AGCCCCGACCGCCGTGTTTGAAGCGGGCATCATGCGCTATCGAGAATCCAAATATAGCGACGCGCTCAAAGATTTCCAACATAGTTTGGAACTAGCGACACAAGCGGAAGACCAAGCGCGTGCCAATTTGTGGATCGGGAAAACCGAGCAACAGCTTGGTCAAACCAACGCCGCACAATCCGCATGGCAACAAGCGCAAGGCACCGATCCCGGCGGTTATTACAGCTTGCGCGCCCGCGATATTTTATTGGGGCGCGATCCGTTTGCGCCTTCCTCGTCGACAAAACTTAATTTTGATTTAACCGCGGAGCGCAAAGACGCCGATTCATGGATGCGGTTAACGTTTCATCTTCCGGCGGGAACGGACCTCACCGGACCCGGTTCGCTCGCCCTCGACCCGCGTTTTGTGCGCGGCACCGAATTATGGAATCTGGGCCAGTTAAGTGATGCGCGCCTCGAGTTCGAGGATCTGCGTAATTCGATCAACGACGATCCGGTACTGACGTATCGTTTGGCAAATTATCTGCTTGATCTTGGGTTATATCGTCCGGGAATTTTTGCGGCGCGCCAAGTGTTAACGCTCGCTGGAAAGAATGACAACCCATCATCATTGCTGGCTCCAGCCTATTTCAATCATGTTCGGTATGGACTTTATTACAACGATCTAATCATCCCCGACGCGCAAGCCAATGGACTCGATCCGCTGTTTCTGTTTAGCGTGATACGGCAGGAGAGTCTTTTTGAAAGTTTCGCGGGATCCAACGCAGGAGCCATCGGGCTGATGCAAATCGTTCCGAGCACCGGCGCCAGCATTGCGTCATCGCTCAACTTACAAACCACGTATGGTTCGGATCAACTTTACCTGCCCGCGATCAGCATCAAATTTGGCGCGCATTATCTTGCATCGAATCAGAATCTATTCAAAGGAAGTTTGTACGAAGCGTTAGCCGCGTATGATGCCGGACCGGGAAACGCCTATCAATGGTCGCAGCTTTCAGGCAACGACCCCGACTTGTTCCTCGAAACGATTCGTTTTAGCGAACCGCGGCAATACATTCAAAGCATTTATGAGATTTACGCCATCTATCAAATGTTATATAGCCCCACGCCCTAATAAATTGTAGGGGCACAGCGACGCTGTGTCTCTACAATCATTTAATCCATGTGCGCCAAAAGGCGTTGTTGGACGGTCTCATTGTCCATATCAAGAACGGATACCAGTTTATCCCGTCCGGTTGTGCCCGCCACAATCTCGATGCGCGACTTGGCAACGCTTAATACATCCGAAAGAAAAGCAATCAACTGTTCATTCGCTTCGTTGTCCACGGGCGCGGCGGCTAAATGGATTTTCACCGTGCCATCTTCCAGCACCTCGCTAACTTTATTACTGCTGGCGCGCGGCGTCACGCGAATGGCAATCGCCGAACCACGTTTTCCGTCATGCAAATGAAAATCTCTTTTTGGCATATCAACCTCTTACAGACTGCGAAGGATGGATGTTAAAATCCAGTCAACCACTTGAATCAGAAGCATTAAGATCAGCGGGCTAAAATCGAACATGCCCACCAGAGGAACGATTCGACGAATGGGCGCCAGCAATGGCTCGATAATTCGGTCAATCGCCTGGCGCACCGGATGATACGGTGACATAAAAAAAGATAAGATCACCGATACAAAAATAAGCAGGATTAAAATTTGTGCAATTAAATCAACTAACTGAGCAAGTATAACAAATTCCATTTAATCTCCGCGTCCGGGGCGCTGACCTACAATGGCTTGCCCGACCCGAACTAAAGTTGCGCCCTCTTCCACTGCCACGGTGTAATCGGCGCTGGTGCCCATCGAGAGTTCACTCCATTCAACTTGCGGGATATGTTTGGCAAGGAAATCTCGCAGTCGCCGCAGACGCTGAAAATATGGACGCGCCGCTTCGGCTTCGGTGAACAGCGGCGGCATGGTCATCAAGCCGCGGACTTGTAAATGTGTCAGCAATGCGATCGCGTTCACCTCGTTCAGCAAATCCATCCAACGCGTTTCATCGGAAGCGTTCCAACCGGATTTGCTTTCTTCACCGCCGACGTTGAACTCCAACAAAACGGGAAGCACGCGGTTGAATTCAGCGGCAAAATGATCGATGCGTTCGGCGAGCTTGAGGCTATCGAGCGATTGGAAAAGTGCGAAGTGCTGAGCCACGAGGCGCGCCTTGCGGCTTTGCACGTGACCAATGATATGCCATTCTACCGCATTTGGGGATTTCAATTCCGTTATTTTTTTTACAGCTTCTTCAGGATAATTTTCGCCTAAGATTTTCGCACCGGCTTCGATGGCGGCCTGGACAACTTCAATGGGTTGCAGTTTGGTCACCACTACCAGCCGCACGGATTCAGGATCGCGCCCAGCTTTGCGCGCCGATGCGGCAATGGTGTCCAATATTTTCTGATAACGTTCGCGAATAGATGAGACAAGATTGGACATGAATTTATTGTATCCCAATCAGCAATTGCTTACTCTACTACGACGCCAACCCAACATCGACATCCCGACTCTTCTTCACAAAACTCATAAGGCAATTCAGGCACATCATCAATTCGATGTTTAGTCTTTGCTAATTTTTTACACGGCTTGCAAACTATCCCGTCATTGCACGTCAATACGCGCATATATTTGTATCCTAGTTGACGAGCCTCATCCATCTTAAATAAAAAAATAGAATGCGATGTCAACAAGTTTGCCACTGATTGCGTTTCAGCACCGCATTCAATTTGGGCTTCTTCTGCATTTCCCCACAAATAGGACATACCTGCTACAATCCGAATATCAGGTAACTTGTCCCACCCTTTATTGATTAATAGTTTTGGTGTCCTAGTGAAAATATAACCTAACTTTGCTTCATCTTGCACTGGATTGTAATTCTTCCAATGATTGTTATTCCTAGATGTTGAGATAGAAATCCAGAGCCCACGCGGAAATACGCTATCAGCCTCATACTTCGCCACGATCAATGCCGCATCTTTGAATCGCTTCTCTCGAAGTGCAATTTCACTTTGTTTAATCGCTTCTGTATGCCGACTGTCTTCATATTCCAAATAAGTCCTTGCCAACTCTATACCAGCTTTTGAGCATACGAGAACAAAAGAGTCTTCAATTAGTTTGTTCATTCCATTTATATCTTGTTCTATCAAACGTGTTGCCATTGCCCGCTTTGCGCCAGATACAGGCAAGCCGCGACTCACAAGCATTTGTTTTAACTGTGGACCATTAAAAATAGTGATTAGATGGTCTACTAAGTCTGCCCTTATTATTAACTTCAAGTCTAAAAAACGCTTTAAAGCATTTTCAACGGGCTCGCCCAACGGCACAGTCCACTTCTGGAACTTAGCGGTATCGTTTACTTTTTGTGGCTCAATGAATCTCGCAAGCA
>DATCTP010000122.1:0-4636 GCA_036567885.1 Anaerolineales bacterium
GGGAGAATTGAAAACTTCTATTACTGATTCAGCGAATCTGTTGGATTCCCACTTCGGATTGATTTTCAGCGCCTCTTCATCGTTCAAAGTTCTATAACCACCAGCTTCCAACATTTGATCCGCTTGCTCACGTATCGTAATGCCTCCATAATCGGACAAAACCTCCAGAACCACCATCAATATTTCCCGATCCTCGATGGGGATGCGTGTCTTATTGGTCTCCCAGTTGCCGACTCTGTTGCGGGTCACGATAAACCCTAATTTCTGGGTAAGTTTCGATGCAAAATAATCCTGCGATAGATGCGTTCTGGAGTGCCGGTCTACCGACTTTTCCCGAAAATATCGCAACAATCTGCCAAAAGAAAGTTTTTCCTCATTCGGTTGCATTGCTTTACCTTATCCTGCATTGACCTTTACGCAACTGTGCTTCGTTGGCAGCGCATCTTAGTGCAGTCTTTTATTGTACAGTATTGGCAGGTTCGCATCGTGAAAACGATAGTGCGTACTTTGGATCTTGAACCTTAACAACTAAAAATAGAAAATCCAGATGAAATGCCGCTACACTTTATTCGGTTTCCATTCGACCTGGATGCGCGTTCCCTTCTCTGATTCTGATTCGATCTTGATTTCTGCACCGATCAATTCGGCTCTTTCAAATATGCCGGTTAATCCGAAGTGATTATTGGCTTGCAAAGCATTCAGATCCAGTTTTCCATTGCGGTCGAAGCCGGTCCCGTTATCCTGCACAGCGAGCCTGATCTCGTCTGGCATAAGATATCCTGAGATCGTAATCTCTGTTGGGTTGGCATGCCGGAGCGCGTTCGCGCACGCTTCCTGCACGATACGAAACAGGTGCTGCTCTACATCCTGAGGATACCTGGAACCATCGGACTTTAGATCCATAGCTACATGGACCTTTCCATCTGATTGGTCGATAAGCGTATCCACACAAGATTCGAGAGCAGGTTTGAGTCCGTAATTGAGCATGGCTGGCCGCAATTCCTTGACCATCTCCCTCAATTGCGCCGTCAATTCATTGTATTTCTTTTGAAATTCAGGCGTAACACTCTGATCATCCAACTTCATTATGAGAGCTGCCATTTTGTTGAGGACGCCATCATGTAATTCAAGGGCAAGTTCCTGGCGTGCCCTGTCAGAGCGTTGAATACCATCTTGAAAAGCAACATGCAGGCGCTCCGTCTGAAGGATGTTGCTGAGCGCGATGGCTGTCTGGCTTGCCAGCGATCTCAGGATGGGAAGTTCCTTTTGTGAATAGAAGTCATCCGGATCACGCCTGCCAAACAGCCACAAGCCTAGAACATCCTTACCAACTTTCAGCGGCAGCATCAGTCGCACCCACGGATAAGGTTTGATTTTCAAATAATCGTTGGGGTTGATATCTTTCAAAGCCGAAAGCTTGGAAAGTTCGTGCTCTTCCTCAACTTGCTTTGCGTCTATGCCCGCTGCGAGCAAGACCTTTGGCGTATCCTTTTCAAAGTATACGAAAAGAAATTGCCGCACAAGCAGGCTGGGCAACATATTATCTTTGAGCAGATCAGTCAGCGCATTAATGGAAACTCGATCTGTGACGCGTGTTAAGTAAGTCCGCTGGATCTGATCGAAGGGTATCGAAATGCCTAGCAAGTGGTGCTCTACAAAATTCTGAAAGCGTGGAAAGAACCAGATAGAAAGCCCGGTTGCAATCAATGCTCCTAAGCTTGCGACAATTAGGGTGTCATCAGACGAGGGAAGCCAGCGATCAGCAATCGCGAAGAGAGGAATCGCAATGCTGCCCAGCAAAACGATAAATAGATAAAACGAGACGATACGGTTCGCGCGCATCTCAAGACCGCCTAATTGACGGCGGAAGGCAATGTAGAGATAGGTAAACGGGATGGACGCAAAACTGACGAGGGCTATAAGGCTGATTAGAGCGACATTGACATTCAAGGCATAAGCCACCCCTACAACAATAAGAGGCAGGAAAGAGTAAAGCACTAGAACACCCAGCAGCCGTACTTCGCGGCGCATATCCGGCTGACGAAAGAAGTGGATGATTAGCAGGATCACACTTCCGAGCAGTGCGAGCACGAAAGCCAGGAAGTATAGATTCGCCGAGAAGAGTTGAAACCACTGGGCAATCATCAAGCCCAGTGTGGCAGCGTATGCAAATCCAACAAGAAGAGGCGGAAGCTTTCCCAAGGGCCGCGGAAAAACCCAGTGGAAATGCAGGTATATCGGCAGGCTGAGCCAGATCGCCAAACGCAGGATGAGCGCGCCATACGCCAAATGATAATTCGAGAGACCCGACCCGGCTCCCAGCCAAATGGCGGTCAGGAAATTGAACGCCAAAAAGAGCCACCAGCGTTCATCTTTCGGGCGGAGAAAAATGAAGGCCAACATGCCGGCTAACCAAAAAAGGAAGGAAAGCGACCATTGACTGAATAGTTCATTGCGCAGTTCGCCGGGATTAAAGCCGGGCAATTTCCACGGAACGGTCAGAGTTTGGCCGTTGCGTTCCACGATGATCGGTGTAATTTCCCCTGGTTTAACGCCTTCAAAAAAAGTTTTACGCAAGTCTGAGTGAAATACATCCCAAGTGAGCGAGCCGACTTGAATGAGATGGTCACCCACCTTCAGGGTTGGCGCAGGTTGAGTGACAAAAACTCGAACGACAGTTCCGTCAGGAACCCAGTCAAAACCAAAAGGGTGTTGGAAGAAATCAATATACGTAAAAAATAACAAAACTGCCAGAACTATCCAAGGAATGGTGTATTCGGCAATATTCTTGATCTGCGCTGCAAGTTTGTTCATGGTGTGATCGTATCCATTCTAGAAGGAGGTGGTGTTGAAGGGTAATTTCAATGAACTTGAAGGCGAGTTGTTTAACCGGTAACTTTCACGAAATAAAATAGGAGAATCCAAAATGTCAAACATGATGAAATTCCATAAATTACTATCTGCTTCTTCCGAGGACCAGGGACCCTACTGGCAGGCGATGAAGGCGTTCACTATGATCAGCCCTGCTCAGTTGATGTCCATAACGGACGGCTTGGGCTGGGTATCATGGTAATTCTTGCCGAAGTAGCATAAAAATCTATATCAGAGCTGGCTGGATTTATCCAGCCAGCTCGCGGAGGAAACAAATGAACATTTATGAATCTACAGTGGATTATATTTCAAACCAGCCAGTTCTCAAAGCATGGCCGGAAGCGAAAATCATACTAAACCGCGCCGCATCGAATCAGCCGCGTGACTGGCGATTGCCGGTTCTGGTCTGTGAGGCAGTTGGAGGGAAGCCCGAACAGTCCTTCCCCGCCTGCGCTTGTGTGGCTTGCGCGCTGATTGGCATCCTTTTGATTGACGATATGCTCGATGATGATCCGCGCGGGGAATTTCGCCGGGTGGGTCAGGCTCAGGCGGCCAATTTTGCTTCCGCTTTTCTGAGCGCAGCCTCTCAAGCGATTCTTCAAAGCCAGGCTGAACCATCCATCAAGTTATCTGCTATACAGAGCATGACTCAAATGAACATAAGCGTGGCTTTTGGTCAATATCTTGACGTTCAGAATCCAGCCGACGAAGCCGCGTATTGGTGCGTGGTTCATACCAAGAGTTCCCCATTCTTCAGGAGCGCTTTCGAGTTGGGTGCTTTGTTTGGCGGCGCATCTATGGAGGTGGTTCGCAAGATCGGGAACATTGGATATTTATACGGCGAGATGATCCAAATCCATGATGATATGAATGACTGTATGGCTGAACCGGCGAATCCTGATTGGACCCAAGGGCGATTCCCGCTGCCGATCCTTTTTGCCCAGTCGGTAAATCATGCAGATCAACACCGCTTTCTGGAACTGCGGCCGCATATCTCTGATGCCGAGGCACTGCATGAAGCGCAGGAAATCCTGATCCGCAGCGGCGCCATCAGTTATTGCGTGGACCAATTATTGCGCAAACATCAGCAGGCGCGTACCATCATGGCGGGTATCGATCTGGTCTGCCCCGATAAAGTGGAAACTCTATTGGATTGGGTTATTGCTCCGGTGAAGAAACTTTTGGATGAGGTCGGAGTGGAAGCTGCGCGAATTCTCTAGCGCCGCGGCTGGGTATCGGGAGAGAACGAGAATGGAGTGATGATCCCAATTTCACGCGCTTTGCTGACCGCCGCCAATCGTGTATGCACGTTTAACCGCAGATACGCGCCTGAGAGCAGGTTGCGAGTCGTAGAATTCGCCACGGACATTTTTTTCGATAACTCTGACGTGGTCCAATTAGGATAGGCGGCACACAGGGAAAGTACTTCTAACTGCCGTTCGGTGAGCTGATCATTGGTTAAATCCGGATCGTGTTTGAGCAAAAGTTGATGAGCGGGCTGGCTGAGCACGATTCCGCCGCTGGCGACTGATTGGATCACGTTGCCCAGATCGCGGATCATGGCTTGATCATCTTTGAGGATGTAACCGCTGGCGCCGGTATCCATCACCGAGCGGATCAAAGAACGCTCGTTATGCATCGAGATGACTAGAATGGCCAGCTCGGGATATTGGTCAAGCAGTTTGGGGATTGCATATAGAATGGGGTAGGGGTTATGGTTCTCTGGAGATGTGGGGACGTTGATATCGAGCAGTAGGACATCGGC
>DATCTP010000123.1:0-6856 GCA_036567885.1 Anaerolineales bacterium
TGAATACGCTTGACACCGCCGACCTTTCGTATCTGGAACGGGCGCGTCTGCTCTACGTGGATTGGTACGATGGCGATCACATCGTCCGCGCCATGGATCGTGCTATCCAATTGGGTTTACCCGTGTTTTTAAATCTGGAACATGGGCATGCCGATCCGGAACTTCTCAAACGCTATGCAGGAAGGGCTGTATTTTGCCAAGCCGTGACCGATGCGGCTCAGCGCGGCGACGAATCCCCGATGGATGTGGCGAAGAAATTGATGAGCGTAGGCGTTAAAACCGCTTTGATCACCATGGCTGAAGATGGATGTCTTGCCGTGCGAGGCGATCAGGTTGTTCGCATTCATGCACCGGCGGTCCACGCCGTGGACGGATGCGGAGCCGGAGCTACGTTCTCGGCGGGTTTCATTTATGGGTATTTGCATGGATGGAAACTTGAACAATCGCTGCGGTTTGCCACTGCCGCTGCCTCGCTCAAAGTCACCCGAGCGGGACTCCAAATGTTTCCCATCGAAGAGATCAAAAACCTGGCTTCAAAACTTGAAGTGAAATATCCAACCATTTAGTGGTAATCTATATCTATAAGGATACAAACCTGTGATAAATTTTGCTTCCCTTCTCACTCAAGAACAAGTTGAACGTGTTCACGATGCATCCCTCGAAATTCTTGAAAACGTTGGCTTGCTGGTGCGGAACGACAAGGCGCGTTCCATTTTCAGCAAGCACGGATGCAAGGTGGATTCAGAAACGCTCATCGTCAAGTTTCCGCGCCCGGCCGTGGAAAAATACCGCGCCATGCTGCAACCGACATTTACGTTCGGGGGCCGCGACCCGAAATTTGATCGCACGATCCCGCAGGATGGACCGATCATCATCACGGGCAGTTCCGCGCCGAATATCTTGGATCCGCTAACGGGTCAGGAACGACGCGCCCGTTCTGACGACATCGCGCGCATCGCGCATCTCATCAACGAACTCGCGGCAGTGGATGTCTTCTCCGTCTCCACATTAGCCGACGACGCGCCGGAAGGTCAATTCACATTGGCGCGTCTGTATCCGGCATTGAAATATTGTCTCAAACCGATCCGCAGTACAACCAAGGATATGGAAGATATCCATGCGATCATGAAACTGCTCTACGCGATTGCCGGAAGCGAAGAGGCGTATCGCGAGCATCCGTTCGTGACGCATCATTACTGTCCGGTCGTTTCTCCGCTGACGATGGATAAACTCTCCACTGAAGCCATCATCTACTTCAGCGAAAAGGGGCTGCCCGTTTACCCAAGCATTGTGCCGAACGCCGGTTTGACCTCGCCGATGTCCATGGCAGGAACCGTGGTGCAGGGCAACGCCGAATTCCTGGCCGCAGCAGTGTTGATGCAAATGGTGCGTGAAGGCACGCCGACCATTTATGCTTCCCTGCCAACAGTCGCCGATATGCGGAGCGGTGCATACGCATCCGGTGGAATCGAATGCGGAATCTTGCATATGGCTTTTGCACAGATGGCGCGCTTTTACAATGTGCCGTGCGGTGGATACATCGGCCTGTCGAATTCAAAAATTAACGATGCACAGTCCGGTTACGAAACCGGAATGTCATCTGTGGCAGGCGTGCTGGCTGGCATGGACATGTTGAATATGGCGGGTCTGCTTGACGCGTTGAAAGTGTTCGATTTTGCCAAGGCGGTGATTGACGATGAGGTGGCGCAGATGCTCAAACGCGTCAAACACGGTATCAAGTTCAGCGAAGAGGAACTTGCGCTGGATGTGATCGCGCAAATCAAGCCCGGCGGTTCGTTCCTGATGAATCCGCACACCGTCAAGCGCATGAAGACCGAAGCCCTGCTCACGAAAATCTCCGACCGTGATCAGCGCAACATCTGGGAAAAGAAAGGTTCGCTTGATACGCACGCACACGCCATGCAGCGCGCCAACGAAATTTTGGCGAAGGGCAGCACTGCCATCTTCCCGTCTGAAGTTGAATCCCGCATCCGCGCTGAATTCCCGGACCTTGTCCCCGGAGTGTTGGAGATGCCGAAATAAATCCACAGATTACAGGATTTCGCAGATTTTTCTTTCATCTGCTAAATCTGTGGATGAGTAAAAATAACGCCTTTTTGAACTTGCAGTAAAATCAAATTATAAAAGGAATCTCAATGAAAATTTTCTTTGCAACGGATGTCCATGGTTCGGAAATATGCTGGAAGAAATTCATCAACGCCGCCAAGTTTTATGAAGCGGATGTTTTAATCCTCGGCGGGGACATGACCGGAAAAGCCATCGTTCCCATCGTTGCTCAAGGCGACGGCAAATACAAAGTCACTTTGCTCGATCAAGAGACGATCCTAAATTCAAAAGATGAAGTTGACCAAATGGTTAGCACCATTAAGAATCGAGGCTATTATCCGTACGTGACGGATCCCGATGAAGTGGCGGAGATTAGCAATAAACTGGGTCGCTCTGACGAGCTTTTTTTGAAAGAAGCCGTCAACACCATGCAACACTGGATGGAATATGCCGACGCCAAACTGGAAGGCACCAATATGCGTTGTTATGTTTGTCCCGGCAACGACGATATGTTCGAAATTGACGAGGTCATCAAGCAGGCAAAGCGCGTGGAATTGACCGAGGGCAAGATCGTTCAATTGGACGAGCATCATGAGATGATCAATTGCGGCTGGTCCACGCCGACTCCATGGAATACGCTTCGCGAGGAATCCGAAGATCAACTGCGCCAGCGCATCCAGGTCATGATTGACCAATTGAAGGATGTTAAGAACTCGGTTTTTCAACTGCATAACCCGCCCTACGGCAGTGGTCTCGATGATGCGCCGGAATTGACCAAGGATATGCGTCCGGCTTTTGCGGGTCGTTCGCTAATTCCAGTAGGCAGCCATGCCGTCCTTGAATTGATCGAGAAGTATCAACCTTTGCTGACCCTGCACGGTCACATCCACGAAGGCAAAGGCACGCGCATTTATAAACATACTCTCTGCATCAATCCCGGCAGTATGTACGAACAGGGAATGCTGCATGGCGCCGTGGTCGAGCTGAAGCCCAATAAATTAGGCACCTACATTCTGACTACCGGATGAATCATGAATAATAAAATCATAACCGAGGAAGGAGGCAGTATATCGAAAAGAGGAGAATGCCGAGAGATTTGAAGATACAAGAACAGAAAGCATTTCATTAGTTTGTTGTTGTAATAAAAAAGATTTTTCAAAGGAGTGTAACAGATGAGCAGTGCAACGTTATTTGTTCGCAAAGCAAGCGGGCTGGTACGGTCCTGGTCGGTGTTTGACGCATTCATCTACGCCACGTTCTCGATCAACCTGATTACCTTGGGCTTATTCATCTTCTCCTATGCCTGGTGGTTTCAGGGCAATCTGGCAACCGGCGTTGTGATCGGAGCGATCTTCACCATCTTTGAAGTGATCGTTTACGCCAGCCTTATCTCCGCCATGCCGCGCGCAGGCGGAGATTATGTTTGGCAAAGCCGCATTCTCAATCGAGGCATCGGCTTTGTGTTAACCGTGACCGGGTGGTGGTTCATCCTCTGGCTGTGGACGCCGCTTTACGGTCAGATGTTATCGTATGAAGTCTACACACCGCTCTTTGGTCTCGCCGGTTTAAGAGATGCGGCGCTGTGGTTCTCCACGCAAAACGGTCAATTTGTTTCCTATATCTCCGTATGTGCGATCGTATTCATTTACATAGCGGTCGGCATGCGCTGGTATGCTCGCATCCAGAAGTTCTGCTTCTGGGGCGGCTTGGTCGGTTTAGTGATCGCGCTCCTGCTCCTATTCTTCGGAAACAACCAAACCTTTGTTGCCAACTTCAACGCCTTCGCGCCCAAGTTTGGCGCGGCTCCAGGCGATACCTATAGCGCCACGATCGCGGCGGGTGATGCCGCTCAGAAAACCGCCGGAAGCGCGGCTGGAAATCTGTGGCCCCTGGCAATTCCGGCAAGCCTCGCCCTCGTTCCGCTATTGACCTTCTTCAATCTCTGGCCCAACTGGGGCTCGACTCTCTATGGTGAAGTACGCGGCGCTTCGGATTACAAGCGCAATTTCTGGGGCATGGCTGCGGCGATCATTGTTACGAACGTAACGGCGCTGATCATCTTCGCGGCGATTGCCAAAACCATCGGATGGGATTTCTATAACAAAGCCAACGCCGCGTTCTGGAATTACACCTTTGGCACCACCACTACCGCGCCTCCACTGCCCGTGTGGCCTTATCCGGGACTCTTCGCGGCATTCATGGTGAATAGCCCGGCGCTTCAATTCATCATTGTCTTGCTGCTAAGCCTGTTCTGGTTTGGATGGTCTGGCACGTTGTTCCTCAGCTCGACGCGTGTGATCTTCGCGGCCGCCATTGACCGCATGTTGCCCGAATGGGTTTCGAGAATCGAGCCGCGCACCAAGACACCAGTCAACGCCTTGCTGCTGATGGTGATTCCGTCGGTGATCGTTTCGTATCTGTATGCCTATAACGTATTCAAGTTCCAAACCCTGGCTCTTGATGCAACGGTCGTAATCGCCATCACCTTCCTCGGTTCGACGATTGCGGCGACCATCATGCCGTGGCGTTCCAAGGATGTATTCGATGGATCGCCCATCTCCAAATATAAAGTGCCTTCGTGGCTGGGCTGGATCGTCACACTGCTCTACGCCGTCTTTGCGGTGTACCTGATCGTCATCTCATTCCAATACGCATGGTCTATCATGAGTGCGCTTGGCGGACTCAAAGCAGATCCAATGACATGGTTCGTAGTGATTGTGCTGGCGCTATTGACCGTGGTCAATGCCGGGATATTGATCTGGATCGCCTATTACGTTGGACGCAAGGTATTCGCGGGTGGAGCGATGCCACTGATCACGTTGGCTGGTCTGGTCTTCCTCGGCTTCCTGGATTGGTTGTTGGTGCTATGGTTCTGGGATCCAACCTCCGTCACCGCATTGCCCGCAGTTGGAACATACGGCATCGGCTGGTCGAACGTCAGCTCGATGGTGTTCATGTTCTTCATGTACATTTTGGCGTTGGCCATTTACTTCGGATTCAGTTCCTATCGCCGCCGCCAAGGCATTGACGTGGACAAGATCTACAAAGAGATTCCTGTCGAGTAATTTGCTCCACGCGATATAATGAACAAGAAGGAGTTAGTCGCATGGCTAACTCCTTCTTATATTATGGTGAGAATGTCGTTGCGAGCCGCCGCAATGTCTTTGTAGGGGCGCAACGTGTTGCGCCCAGCGGCGGCAAATGAGCATGGCAATCATCAAATCAAACAGGAGATTGCCACGCGTCCTGCGAACGCTCGCAATGACATATAAACGGAGGCAAACTTTGAGCAAAGTAATTTTGGTTCTATCGGATGGACTGCGTTACGATGCCGCCGTAAATGGAATGGGCTATCTGGGACATTTAGTTGAAGCGAAACTCGCCAGCCTTTATAAAGTGATCGGCGAACTGCCCAGTATGTCGCGTCCCATGTATGAAACCATCCACACCGGTTTGCCATCCAGCGAACATGGGATTGTTTCTAATCTGATCGTGCGCCGCTCGATCAAGCCGAACATCTTTCAATCCGCGAAAGATGCGGGCAAGACGACGGGCGCGGCGGCGTATTCTTGGTATTCGGAATTATATAATCGCGCCCCGTATGATCGAGTGAACGACAAGGAAGTGGATGACGATTCGTTATTGATCCAATACGGACGGTTCTATACGGAAGATGAATTTCCCGATGCGGAACTTTTCGCGACCGCCGCCATGCTCGTCCGCCGCTTCACCCCGGACTATTTGCTGGTTCACCCCATGGGCATGGACAACGCCGGTGAAACCTTCGGCTCCGACTCCAGCGAATACCGCAACCACGCCATTCGACAGGATGTGATGCTGGCAACGTTAATTCCAGAATGGTTGGAACGCGGCTACGATATTTTGGTCACCGCCGATCATGGCATCAACAAAGACGGGGCGCATGGCGGCACCACACCGGAGATGCGTGAAGTGCCATTATATTTAATTCGAAAAGATATCGCAGGACTTGGCGATACCCAGCAAGTCATTTCCCAACTTCAAATCGCACCAACAATTTGTAAACTGCTTGGCGTTCCCATTCCGCAGACGATGAAAGCGGCAACGGTAATTTAGCTTACCCTCACCCTCATCACATATTGATTCACCGCGCCGAAGCGGTATTTATATTCCTCGTCGCCGCGCATGAAATCGAATTCTGCCCTTCCGTGCTCGCAAGCCCATTGCAATTGATGACCAAGCAAAACCCAGCCGGGCGAAAGTTCCATGAACTCGCGGCTGACGCCGGAGTTATAACCCCACAGTTTATTTTTGTAATCGAAGTTGAGACACGCCGCGGCTTTGACTCCGTCCACCGTCAAAAATGCCAGCCAAAGATAATCGTGATCGAATGCGGTTTGAATCACGGATTTCATTTGCTCACGCATGGAGGCCGTCAGGAAATTAGCTTTGCTCGAATCGTGTTCCATCAATTGGAAGAACGATTCAATTTCGGAATCCAAAACCGCCGCATCCTCGACGACATAAAAATTTACTGGAATTTCGCTTTCCGCGGCGCGGCGCAGCTTGCGTCGGATCTCGTGACGTTGTTTCTTTTCGACGCGCGCAAGATAATCATCGAATGATCCGTTCAAGGCAATGCGCGGCGTGGGACGATAAATTTCTTCGCGATAGGTCAGGCCGCGTCGTTCGGATTCCGCTTTGAGCGCCGCGAGAGTCGGAGAGTTATCGGGCAGGTTATACCAATCGAAGGGCAAGCCGTTATAAGTCGCCGACTGAGCGAGAAAATCCATCAAGCCCGAAAGAAAAC
>DATCTP010000124.1:0-2367 GCA_036567885.1 Anaerolineales bacterium
CCGCAACCGCCAGCCATAAAACCTGATTGTTGCCCCAAAACAATAAGGCGCTCTCGCCCTGCATCAAAATCGCGACCGGCACTACGATAAACGAAGCCAGCAAATTCGCGGCGCGCACCGTTGTGGATTGTACCGAGATCACAATTGCGGCGCTGACCATGAGAATGGCATGTGCGGTGGTCAACATAAACAACTGCACAAACACATACGCGTCAGGCATTTGAAGATGCTGGCGAGAAACAATGACCACATAGAAAATAATGGACGCATACCCCGCCATCAACGGCGTAAAGATCCCCACCAAAAGTTTTCCAAAATATAATTGCCAGTTTTCCAAAGGAGAACTGAGCAAAGGTTCGATGGTGCCGCGTTCCTTTTCGCCCACAAAAGATTCCAACGCCACCACCAGCGAAATTGTGATCGGAAAGAAACCGATGATCAAAATGGAAAATGGAACCAGCCGATCCACAATCAAATTCGCGCCGTACTGATTGATATACGAGACCGCTTCCTTCGCCACTTCATTCATCAATAACGGGAATGCCAAGGTTAGGATCATCAGCGGCGTAAGGATGCGCCAATCGCGAAATTGATCGCGCAATTCGCGGCGCGCCACCAGCCAGACCATTTGCAAATTCTCAGGCATGGACAGCCTCCGCGTGCAAAGTCTGCGCGTCGGCCATCACTTTGAGATATACCTGTTCCAAACTGCGCGGCACCTCCTGGAACGCCATCAGCGGCGCGTGCTTCGACATCATCTCATTCATCAGAAGTGGATTTGCCTCGAGCGGGCACTCCACTCGAAATCGCAGTGAAGATGCGTTCCGTTCCATCAGCGTTACGCCGGATGGAAGAGTCAATCCGGCGCCATTCCAATTGGAAGAAAACAGCGCTTCGTATTCGGCAATACCCAACACTTTTTGTTTCAACTCATCCAATGTGCCGTTCATCAAAATCCGTCCCTTGTAAATAATGGCGATCATATCCGCCAGCGCTTCAGCCTCATACAAATTGTGTGTGCAAATCACAATCGTACGATGTGACGATTTCAAACGCGCGATCTCATCGCGCACCAGCCGCGCCGATTCCGGATCCATCGCCGAGGTCGGCTCATCCAGCAAAAGGACGGGCGGTTCATGCATCAAGGCGCGCGCCAAGGCAAGCTTTTGCCGCATCCCTTTGGAATATTCGCCGATGCGCCGTGAAGAAGCGTGTGCCAGCCCGAAATAATCGAGCAGATAATCGCGCCGTGATTTACGCATTTGCGGATTGAGACGATATACCTGACCGAAGAATTCGAGATATTCATCGCCGGTCATGCGCATGTACAAACCATGTTGCTCGGTCAGCACGCCGACCGAGGCGCGCACCTCCGCGCCATGCTTGACCACATCATACCCAGCCACGCGCGCCCAGCCGCGCGTCGGCATCAACAGAGAATTCAACATGCGGACCGTGGTGGTTTTGCCAGCTCCGTTTTGCCCGAGCAGGGCCAGGATTTGTCCCGGTTGAACGGAAAGCGTTATGCCATCTACCGCCCAAAAATCATTGAATTGCTTGCTCAGATCATTGGTTTCAATCATGATGATGAAGGATAAAAGAAAAGGAGGACAGTGTCAATGAGACAACAGTCCTCCAAACGATTTTGTCAACTCGTCCTATTTTTTTGCTTTGGACGATGAATCGGGAGGAGATTTTTTACGAGGCGAGGTTGAATGCGTTGTGGATTTCTTCGCGGCGGGTCTGGACTTTTTAGCGGCTGTCGATGAAGAAGATTTCCGTACCGGTTTTTTTTCTTCGACCGGTTCTTCCGCCTCCACCGCGGCAAATGCCAACTGCGAGTCGCTCTGAACTTCAACCGGTTCCGCCGCGCCTGAACGATGACGCCAGATCAAAATGCCCGCGGCAAGTAGAGCGACGACTCCCATCAAGGCTTGATTCGGGTCAATGCCGCCGATGGTCGGGTAATCCACGCGAATGAATTCGAGGAAAAACCGAATGGTTGGGTAGCCGATCAGATACACAAGGAAAATATCGCCTCGTTTCAGTTTATCGGCAAAGCGGCGCATAAGCCATATCAGCAAAAGCATATTGGCGAGATTCAGGATCGACTCATACAGGAATAATGGATGAAAACGCGTCACATCCAGCGGGTATTTCGTCAGATCATTGTACGGAGCAACCCGCGCATTGGGGTCCGTGATTTTAATGCCCCACGGTAAAGTGGTCGGCGATCCGTATAATTCCTGGTTGAAGAAATTTCCCCAGCGCCCAATGGCTTGGCCCAAAGCCAGACCGGGTGCGGCAATATCCGTCCATTCAAAGAAACTAACGGCGGGATATTTGCGAACGTAGAAATACAACGCG
>DATCTP010000125.1:0-5013 GCA_036567885.1 Anaerolineales bacterium
GTTGAACTCGACGATCAATTCATCAATTTGATCGGCTTGTTTCTGGACATCGGTCCAGTAATTCGGCTCGTGCCACTGTTGCTGGATTTCGTTATAGGTTTTGCCTTGCTGTTCGACCCAGGTGTAATATTTCAAGTTATGCACGCGGCGGCGGTCGGTATAACGAAGCTCGAGCATGTTGTCGGTGGATTGGCCATGCAGATAACGAGCGAAGTCCGCGGCGGCGTTAGATTCGGTATATTCGCCGTACTCGGTATGCATCTCATGGATACGCGAGCGATAGAGTTCCATCGAGTCAGTCAACACCGTCAGCATGATGTCGTTCTCGCCCATTTCATAATATTTGGCAGCTTTGATCGCCGAGAGCACATTCGAAATACCGGAGAAGCCCATCAAATCAAGCTGGGACACAAGAGCCTCAGGCACACCTTGTTTGACCAAATATGCGCGTCCGGTCTCCTCATTGAACAAACGGGAAAGATTGACGACCGCGTTATCGTCAATCGCAACCACCATGTCGGTATTCTTCGTATTGTGAATCCACGGCACATGCTTATCGCCGATGCCTTCAATGCGATGCGCGCCGAATCCGTTTTCCAAAAGCGTCGGGCATTGCAGAGCCTCACTGGCAACGATCTTGCTATCGGGGAAAAGCTGCTTCATGTAATCGCCGCTGGCAATCGTCCCGGCCGAACCGGTTGCTGAAGCCAGGCCGCGATAATGATCGTTCTTTCCCATCACTTTTTTCAAAACTTCTTCCATGGCATGGCCGGTCACTTCGTAATGCCACAGATAATTGCCAAACTCTTCAAACTGATTGAAGATCATCAAATCCTGACCCGAGGCGCGCAGTTCTTTGCATTTATCGAAGATTTCTTTGACGTTCGATTCCGAGCCAGGCGTTTTGATCGTCTCGCCGGCAATCTTCGAAAGCCATTCAAATCTTTCCTTCGACATGCCTTCGGGCAAAATGGCAATCGACTCACAAGCCAGCAAAGCGGAATCATACGCGCCGCCGCGGCAATAATTTCCCGTAGACGGCCACACCGCTTTCTGGGTCGTCGGATCGAACTGACCGGTCACAAGACGCGGCACCAAACAGCCGAACGCGGCGCCGACTTTATGCGCGCCGGTTGGGAACCATTTACCGACCAGCACAATGATGCGCGCCGGAACCCCCGTCAGCGAAGAGGGAAGCTCAAGATAGTTGACTCCGCCAAACGTCCCGCCCGAAGCGACTGGTTCGTTATGCCAGGTGATGCGGAACAGGTTGCGCGGATGGACATCCCAGAGTCCAATGCCCTTGAGCTCTTCCTTCCGCTTGGCAGGAATCTTCGAAGGGTCTTTCATTTGGGCAAAAGTGGGGATGATGATATTGCGTTCTTTCGCCCGCTTGACGACATTCGTGCGGCGGGACTTTTCAATTGTTAGATCAATGGTAGTCATGAGTTCCTCCTGAGGAAATTTTGCAAAATCATTATATCCCTCAATAAGTTTTTGGAACGAAATTAGCAATGACTGTTCAGACAATCAATTTAGAAAACTGTTAATTGCTTTTAATGCAACGCTTCTAATTCAGTTGTATGATGGTAGTGAAGGAAAGGAGGTAGCCATCGAGGTTCCACCTAAAACACATTCCAACGGAAGGATTGGTATGCCTTGAACTGGTCAAAACGCTGATTTAGGTTTTTCACCAGACGTTCTCCGAACGATAAGAAGGTAGCGAGACCATTCCTTACCGGACTAGAAAGTTTGACGGATGGGTGACACCCATCCGTCTTTTATTTTTGTAGAGCACCCACAGATTTCGCCGATTTTTCTTAATCTGTGTAATCTGCAAAATTTGCGGAGTGTTTTTAATCGAGTTTATTTTTTATAAGCAACGATCACACCATCGCGTACCGGTGCGAGTGAAACGATCCAATCGGGATCATGTGTAATTAAGCGCGTGAACTCACGCACGCCTTGCGTTGACTCGGTTTTATTCTTTTTGTCGAAGATGCGACCCGACCAAAGAATGTTATCAATGATCAAAACTCCGCCCGAACGCAGTTTCTCTTTGATGAGTGGCAACGACGCGGGATAGGCATCTTTGTTGATGTCGTTGAAAATGAGATCGAACGGACCATCGGTTCCGCGCAACATCTCGACGGCTTCAGCGACCCGATATTGGACCAAGTCCCCGAATCCAAGCCGGGACAAATGGCCGCGCGCCATTTCTGACAACTTCGCGTCCCAGACCACGTGATGCACAACTCCGCCGCCATTTTCTTTGACCGCTTTCGCAAACCACGCCGTCGAATAACCATACCCTGACCCCATTTCGAACACGGATTTTGCTTTAATCATCCGCGCAACTTGATAACAATAATATCCCGCGGCGGGGCCGATAATAGGAAAGTCTGTTTTCTCCGCATACTTTTCCATCTTCTTCATTTCCTCTTCGCGCGGCGGAACGAGCGAAGTAAGAAATTCCTGCGTTCGGGAATAAGTCAATAAATTAGCCATCATCATCTCCTATAAAAATAGAAACTACCCTTCTACACCTCACGGCGCAGAAACCAGCTATATCTTCGGAGCCACGAGGCTCCGAAGCAGCCGACGATGACTTGAAGTCATCTATGTCAGTGATTTTCTCATTCTTTCTAAACCTTGTTCCAAGGTACTGCGCGGACAACCAAAATTCAAGCGGACGTACTCTTCGCTGCCCTTTCCAAATATCTTTCCATCACTCAACGCCACTTTGGCTTTTTTTAGAAAGAAATCATAGGGTGACTTCTTTAATTTATAAGAAGAGAAATCGAGCCAGGCAAGATAGGTTGCATCAGGAACCGTCAAGCGCACATCAGGCATATTTTCAGTGACATAGTCCACCAAGAAATCGCGGTTAGCCGTCAGATAGCGGCGGAGTTCCACCAGCCATCCGTCACATTTTCCGCTGAAAGCGGTGCGCGCCGCGAAGAGTCCCATACTGCTGACGTGAAGCCGCAGACGCTCAACTTCTTTTTGGTAGCGAGCGCGCAATTCCTTGTTCGGAATGATCGCAAAGCCGCAAAACAATCCGGGCACGTTGAACGTTTTCGACGGCGCAATCAATGTGATTGTATGATTCGCGATTTCCTTCGACAATGTTGCCATCGGCGTGAATGAATGATCATCCAGCAATAACTCAGAATGGATTTCATCAGAAACTATCAGAACATCATTCCTGATGCAAATCTCCGCCATTCGCAATAAGTTTTTTCGAGAAAAAATAATCCCCAGCGGATTATGCGGGTTGCACAACAGAAACATGCTCGCCTTCTTCACTTGTTTCTCAAACATATCCCAATCAATTTCATAACTCACGATATTGCCATCAATATGCTTGATCAACGGCGCGTCAATTTGCGGGATGCCGACATTGTTTTTGATGGCATGGAACTCATTATAGACAGGAGTTTGCACCATGGCGCCTTTCTTCGGGGTGCAAAATTCACGCGCCGCCACGCTGAATCCGCTGACGATGCCAGTGACAGCCACAATCGCTTCGGGCTTGACTTTCCAGCGATACAACGCGTCCATGCGCGTCGCAACCGTTTCTTTCAAAACGTCCGGCACCAACTCATAACCAAGCACGCCATGATCTACAGCTTTATGGAGCGCCTCCAAAATAGGCTTCGGTGCCTGAAAATCCATATCGGCCACCCACATGGGAATTACATCTTTTGGATACATCGTCCATTTGTTCAAATTGTTTGGGTTGCGACGGTTGATAACGCGATCAAAGTTGTTTGTCATAGAGGGCCTCCGCCCATCAGTATATCAACAAAAAATAAAGAGACGCTGAAAAAGCGTCTCTTTGATGCAGAATTGAAAAACAAGGAACTACAACGATCTGACTCTCAGCCATAGGACGGGAATCCGGCGAAGTTTTTCTGACCAACTCAATGAAGCCCACGTGGAAAATACATCGTAATCGTTCTTTTCGATCTCATCGAGGATTCCGCTATAAAGAACGGAGGCGGCGCCGATCGCCAATCGCCCTTCTGGTTCAAGCAGTTTTACGCCGGACCATGACTCTTCATAAAGATCACGCGTGCGCTGAATTTGGAAACGCATGAATTGACGCCAACGTTTGGTCACTTTGCCTTCGGCAATATCGGACTCACGGATTCCATAAAATACCATTTCATCGCGCGGCAGATAAATGCGTCCACTCCGATAATCCTCCCCTACATCACGCAGAATATTGGTCATTTGAAGCGCCACGCCAAGTTTGATCGCATAAGGAACAGCCTTATTACTCTCAAAGCCAACAATGTACATACTCATCAAACCAACAGTGGATGCCACTCCATAGCAATATGTCGCAAGCTCATCAAATGTTTGATAACGGGTTTGGGCAAGGTCGCGGGACACACCGTCAATCAACTGGATGGCATAATGGCGCGGGATGTGATATCGGGTAAGAGTATCAACCCATGCGGCGGCGACCAAGTCATCGTCGGGGGCCGAGGCGCTACGAACAATTTTGTACCAGTAATCCAGTTCAAACGTACGATCCTTTGCGGATTCTTCATCCACAATATCATCCACGCTGCGGCAGAACGCATAAAGCGCCCGTACCGCCGAACGTTTTTCTTCTGGAAGTAATCGAGACGCGAAGAAAAACGATTTGCTGTGGCTGGCTGTGACTTCTTCTGCCTTTTTATAAGCCACACGAAGTGAGGCATCGCCCGCCCAATACGAGAAAAATGGTTTGGTAGATGGATGCGGCACGTTGCCAGCTAATCTGAGCAATTGATGTTCCCATTGAGCCTGCATGAGTTCTCCTTTTTCGTAATAACCGTATTGTACAGATTTTGTCTATTTTGTCAAGGTTTATTTTACAAAATACTTGACAAAATATAGACAATATGTATAATTGGTGCAAATAAAGGAGCTATATGAAACCAACTGCTTTAGTCATCGGAGCGGGAATCGGCGGAATCGCAACCGCTGCCCGACTTGCCAAAAATGGATATTCGGTAA
>DATCTP010000126.1:0-6453 GCA_036567885.1 Anaerolineales bacterium
TCGTTTCTTTAACCATCCTGCCCCGCGCCGCCGAGCATCAAGCGCAATGTAAACAACGAATCCGCCGACGACCGTCGGGACCAAAATCATATAACCTTGATTCACAACAAATAATTCAGGAGTCTTATCCCATGTAGGAGCATAATGATTCAACCAGGCTTGCGGAAAGCGAATGCTTGCGTCGGCATGGCATTTACTACAGGTTGCCTGCAAATTAGTAGGATATACAGTGGAGAGCGGGTCGTCGGGTTTACGAATGTTATGAATGCCGTGACAGTCGTAACAGGTCGCCGTAGGAACTTGAACTTCACCAGAAGTCCGGAAGAAGTTCACAGTTCGTCCGTGGAAATCATCCAAATAGGTAGTGAATACATCGGTAGATATTCCATACTTGCTCATCAATGCTTTATTACCATGACATTTTCCGCAAACAGTAATGGAGTCCGGGCGGAAACTGGCATCGCTAGGTCCTGTCACTTTATGAATGCCATGACAATCTCCGCATGTAGGCACATCCGGATTGGATTGATCCATCAATGCCGAACCATGCACACTGCTGAGGTATTCGGTGTATTCCGCTGTATGGCATTTACTGCAAATCTTTGGGATTGCGTTGCGCGATCCATTCAGCTGGGGAATATCGTGACTGCCATGGCAATCCACACAGACCGGCGCATAACGGTTGCCATCGGCCATAATTTTCGCATGCGCACTATCGGCAGTCGCCGCAAATTCATCTGCATGACATTTCTTGCACACATTATTCATATCAAGAACCATGGCACGCTTATCTTGATCGGTGCTAGCGAACACCATCTCGCTAGGAGCCGCCGCAGTACCAGTCACCTGCCAATGACATACAGAGCAATTGCCATTATTTCCAGAGTCTGCGTGAGGGTAAGTCGCTTGAGCCTCATGGCATACTGTGCAGGCAAAATTATTATGGACAGGCTGTTGAGGATCAAAAACAATGGTGTCGGTATTGCCATCAGCATATTTCACAGTGATAGGCTTGGAATGGCAGCCTAAACAATCACCGTTTTCATGTGGATTCCCAGAAAGAGTTGCTGTCGGCGTGGCAGTTGGACCTACGCCTTGCGCCAGTACCGGATGAGATTGCACCATTACCAGCACACATAAAACTGCGGCAGTCAACAAGAAAATCCATAAAAAGAAAATACGGTGTTTCATGATTATTTATCTACACCAGAAAAAGTTTTGATAAGTCCCACCAACTCATTTGCGTTCTCCACCTTCTGTTCGACGCTCGAAAAAATTTTTACTAAATCGCTTTTTAAATTAAGGCTGATGACCTTGGCATCAGGTGCCGCCTCAAGCAATTGCACGATGGTTGACTTTTGATTCACATTGGAATCGCCGGAATCCAAGATAATAATTTCGGGAGACTCATCTTTAAGAGTATTTAGATAATCCGATCCGCTTAAATCCAAAGTTCGCACGGCAAGCAATTCCTTATATTCTTTAAGTTTGCTGGCAATCCCGCCGGAAAGCAGGGAACTATGGGTCAGAATGATGGTATTTAGAAGATGCATAGATTAAAACCAGATAAATTTATTGTGAATATTAGTACAACAAGTAGAGTTAGCAGACCCCATTCCAGGTGATTCTCCAAGAAAAAACGGGTAGTTGTGAATTTACACACAACTACCCGTTTGAGTTTTTTTGTAAATCGAATCTTAAACAAACTATGACGATCATCCGTTGCCGTTTTTTTCTCCCCGCCCCAAGGCGAAGTAGTTGTCTCAAAACAGTATAATCAGATTGTGCTTTCCCGAATTTTTTCAAGCGACATTCCACAAGAACATCGTCAAAACTTCATCCACCTCTATTTCGATATTGGCTGGTTTGGTATTTTAAGCGGTTCCTCGGTCAACTTTCTAAACATTTACGCCACGCGCTTGGGAGCCAATGGATTTCAAATCGGTTTGTTGACTGCCATGGGAGCGATTGTCAGCCTCCTTTTAGCCATCCCAGCCGGACATTGGGTCGAAACTCGTCCAATTGGCAAAGCAGTTTTTTGGTCTTCTGTTGTTTATAGGATCGGTTTCCTGTTATGGGTTCCACTCCCTTGGTTGTTTGGAAATTCGGCGCAAATTTGGGCATTGATTATTCTAGCTCTGCTGATGGCAATTCCCCTCACACCTTTGTCTGTTGGATTTAATGCATTATTTGCCTCTGCGGTTCCAAGCGAATACCGCGCCCACGTAGCTGGAATCCGAAATGTGGTGCTATCTATTACTTATATGATCTCATCAATCGGTAGTGGATATTTACTCAACCGGCTTGCCTTTCCCGTTGGCTATCAGATTGTATTTGGGATTGGATTTTTGGGCGCGGCGATGAGCAGTCTGCATCTTTACTTAATCAAGCCGATTACAGGACCAAACATCAGATCGCTTCCACCAGACCCGGAGCCGGTTCAACATCCCGAAAGAACGAATTCACGTTCCAACTTTTTCTCCGCCATCCGCGCTGACGTTTGGCAAACGCCATTTCGAGTCGTCCTGTTCGCCTTATTGGCTTTTCATCTAACTCAGAATCTTCCATTGCCTATCTTCCCATTGATTCAAGTAAACATACTTCACCTAACAGATAATCAAATCGGCATTGGCTCGGCGATATTCTACTTTATATTACTCATCGGTTCAACTCAACTGCGAAGCATTGTTCAGAAAATTGGAAATCAAAAAGTGACAGCGATTGGTATTCTAAGCATGGCATTGTATCCAATAGGCATGGCGTTATCGCGCACACCTCTACATTTTTATATCACCTCAGCGCTGGGCGGACTTGCATCTGCACTGGCAACTGGCGCATACGCAAATTATCTTCTCGAGCACATCCCCGCCAATGACCGCCCCGCATATTTGGCATGGTACAACGTGATATTGAATTTATGCGTATTGGTTGGCTCGTTAGCCGGTCCTCTGATCGCGAATGCCATCGGCTTGACAACCGCCTTGTTTATTTTTGCCGCGGCACGCGTCTTGGCGGGAATCGCAATCTTCAAATGGGGTTCACCGAACACTGAACCGCAAACCGCCCTGGCTTGATTTTCGCGAAAAGGTATCATCCGTAATCGTGTTAAAATGAAATAGATGCCGGACGATGTAAAAGTTATAGCTACCAATCGCAAAGCTGGCTTCGAATATTTTCTTTTGGAAAGATTCGAAGCCGGATTATCCTTGCACGGAAGCGAAATTAAATCGATCCGCGCCGGACAAATGAGCATCGTCGAATCCTACGTGGATATTGAAAATGGTCAGAACGCTTTTCTGGTCGAGGCGCATATCGCTCCTTACGAACAAGCCAATCGCTTCAACCATGATCCCAAACGCAAACGTCGTCTTCTCCTGCATAAAAAGGAAATCCGCGAATTATGGGACGCCGTGCGGTTGAAGGGCATGACGATTGTTCCCACCCGTGTCTATCTAAAAGACGGGCGCGCCAAAATCGAAATTGCGCTGGCACGCGGCAAGAAATTGCACGACAAACGCGAGACAATTGCAAAACGCGACGCGGAGCGCGAAGCCAAACGGGAAGCACATCCCGGGGAGTGACTTATGAAGCCTTCCACGATTGGGGGCATCAACTTGCTGTCAGAGAAAGAAAAGCGCCAAATCTATTACAGATTGATTCCGCGCGAACTCCTCGAGCACTTTCATCTTCCAAAAATAGACGCACTTCAATTCGACTCATTTACCCGATTCAGATTCGCATCCGGTTCCAGCGACGTAGAAATGTCGCTGTTTCATGAACCGGATTTTCCTGACCCGATTCTTTACGGACATTTGACGGATACCATCAATGGACAAATCCATATTCTGCTCTACATCCTGAACGATCCGGCTTCGCCTCGCTTCGATGTGGATCGGATGCCGGACGGACGCGTGACCCAATTCGGTACGCTGACGCGAAATATCGAAGCTGAGAAAGCGGCTCTTGAAGCGGGACTCGCTCCCGGTCAAGTTCGACGCGGCTTGCGGATGTTACAGGCAGCGGTGATCGGCTTCGAAAATTTTATTGAAGACATCGGACATGACCTGTATTTCGTCGAGCCGCTGTATTATCACAATGCGGTCATCTTCGAGCGTTATGGGTTTGCGTATCAGCAAGGAAGAAAAGTCATGGAACGAATCCATCAAGGATTCTCGGAAAGCGGCGATCTGATCAGGAAATTAGATGACTCCCCGTTTCGATCATCCAATGCGATCAACAGCATTCGCCTGCGCTCGTGGGCAATCCACGACGGGATATTGGGCGAACCGTTTACCAATGTGACCATGTACAAACGAATTGGCAAATCGGCGGGAGTGAGCACAACCGCAGATACCAGATGGTAAAACAAAGAACAAGCGTCGGCAATTTTACAGATGCCTATTAAGGCCAAACATCTCCACTGGCTGATCAAGGTTCCGGCTTTATTGATACTATCCACTTGACCAGTAAAGACTCTCCTTTCGTCGGGGAGTCTTTTTTTTCGATAATTCTAGAATAAGGGAAACAACCGGAGGATTTTGGAAAATCTTATGAAGATTATCTTGGTCTCAGTTTCTGTTTTCGTTGGACTTCTTACGTTGCTATGGCTCGGATTGCAGATCAAGCCTCAGCCGTTTTCACCATATCCGGAAAAAACGCAACCACTAAAAACCATTCCACTTCCATCGGGATTGCCTGCACCTGTGGAACGATTCTATAAAACCGTTTATGGCGATCAGGTGCCGGTGATTGACACAGCCGTGATCAAAGGTCGTGCAACGGTCAGCCCGTTTGGGGTCAAGTTTCCGGCGCGGTTTATCTTTGTCCATAACGCCGGAAAGGATTACCGTCACTACATCGAGACAACATGGTTTGGATTGCCGTTCATGAAAATCAATGAGAGTTATGTGAACGGCAACAGCCACTTCGAACTCCCCATCGGCACGTATGACAATGATCCGAGCGTTACGCAAGGTGCAGTTCTGGGATTGTGGGCGGAGGCCAGTTGGTTCCCCTCCATTTGGGTCACAGACCCGCGTGTGCGCTGGGAACCGGTGGATGAAAAAACAGCTTTACTGTTTGTGCCCTTTGGAGACAAGGAAGAAAATTTCGTTATGCGTTTCGTCCCCAAAACAGGTTTGATTGACACGATGGAAGCGATGCGCTTCCGGGATGCTGGTCCGCTGGCAAAGAAAATCTTGTGGATTACCCAAAACGTTGGCGACCAAAAAATCGAAGGTACGAATATCAGCGCGGTCGGCTCTGCCACTTGGTTCGATCAGGGCAAACCTTGGGCGGTCTTCACGCTCGAGGAAGTTGAATACAACGTGGATGTGAGTCAATATATTCGGCAAAAGGGATATTGAAGTGTGCGAACACGCCATACACTTGGAAAGGAATAATATATGGCAACCTTATCAAAAAACGCCCGATTACAAATGATTCTTCGAGCCTTGCTAACTCCAATCATCATTATCGCTCTGATTTTCCTCGCCGCCGGGCGATGGGATTATTGGCAAGCCTGGGTTTATATCGTATTGAACACGCTCATCGTGACCTTGATGGGAACCGTGTTCACAAAGGATTCGCAGCTTATCGAAGAACGGCTCAATCCTAAAGGTGGAACAAAGGCGTGGGATAAAGTTTATTTTGCGATTACTGTTCCGCTTTACTTTATTATGATCACCCTGGGCGGTCTGGACGCGCGCTTTGGCTGGACAAGGAATATGCCATTGATAGTTTATTGGGCAAGCGTTACAGTTTACATTATTGGACAAGCTATTTTCCTGTGGGCGCGTTACACCAACAGTTATTTCTCCAGCGTGGTACGTATTCAAACCGATCGCGGCCAGACGGTCTGCAAGGACGGCCCCTATCGCTATGTTCGCCATCCCGGTTACGTGGGCGGATTCCTATTTACGCTAAGTAGCGGATTGATGCTTGGTTCATGGTGGGCTTTCATTCCGCAGGCAATTGCCGCGTTATTGATCATCTGGCGCACCTCGCTGGAAGATAAAACACTGCAGGCAGAGTTGCCTGGCTATGCAGAATATGCAAAAGAAACACGCTATCGCCTGGTCCCGGGAGTTTGGTAAAAGTTGTTATCGTCTTCAGTATCATACCCACCTAATATAAAATATCCAAATCATAAGGAGTTACCATGAACAACATTGTAAAAACCGTTTTGAATGCAGTCGCAATTGCAATGGGAGTTGCCGTCATTGTGACCAACATTGTCAACCCGCTTTCACTCAATACCGTTTCCACGCTTCTAGGTTTAGGCGTGGCTGCCTTGGGAATTGCCGGCTTGCAAAGTGATCGTTCCAAAGTTGGTAAAAGCATGATTAAATGATTGTGAGGCAGTTGCCAGACTGCCCCACAATCCGAACAAAAACAAGGTAGGCATATTATATGCGTCTGAAACTTCTTTTACCAGATGTAAAAATTGGCGAA
>DATCTP010000127.1:0-5674 GCA_036567885.1 Anaerolineales bacterium
TGATGCTGTTGGCGAATTCGAAATGAAGGCCTAGAATAGGACAGGAGGTGGAGAATGACCCTACATTGCAATCATGAAACGAGCATCCCTGTTCAAACGATTGAAATCGCCCGCTCCGCATTTCCGAACGGGAATATTTACATGACCTTGCGAGAAGAGTTAGGGGTCGTTTTTCGAGATGAACAATTTCAATCTCTATATCCTCAACGTGGACAACCTGCGGAAGCGCCGTGGCGATTAGCGTTGATTACACTGATGCAGTTCCGAGAAGGACTCACAGATCGCCAGGCCGCCGATGCGGTGAGAAGTCGCATTGATTGGAAGTATGTACTGGGGTTAGAACTGAACGACCCGGGATTTCACTATTCGGTGTTATGTGAATTTCGCTCTCGGTTGATCGAGGCAGGAGCGGAACAGACCTTATTCAATACAATTCTCGAACTGTGTAGGGAGCGCGGGTTCCTCACAGAACGCGGGAAGCAACGAACGGATTCAACATATATTATAGGCGCCGTTCGAACCATGAACCGGATTGAAGTAGCCGGGGAAGCGCTCTTTCACGCGCTGGACCTATTGGCGCAGATTGATCCGATTTGGTTGAAAGCCCAAATTCCATCAGAATGGTTTGAGCGTTATCGCCAGCGACCTACGAGCTTTCATTTGCCGAAGTCTGAAAAAGGAAAACTGGAGTTGGCTTTGCAGATCGGAGAAGATGGGCAGAATTTACTCTCGAAAATATACACTGATTCGGCTCCGGAATATTTGCGAAAACTGCCTGTGATCGACACCATGAGAAGAATTTGGATCCAGAACTACTATCAAGAAGAGGACACAATCGAATGGCGAGAGGAAAAAGATTGTCCTCCAGCCAGTTTGCGAGTGGTTTCTCCCTATGATATTGAGGTGCGAAGCAGTACCCACGGAGATGCATTTTGGCGGGGCTATAAAGTTCATTTCACCGAAACTTGCGATGAACAAACCCCGCACCTTATTACCCACGTGGAAACGACTCTCGCCACAGAACAAGATACGACAACCCTGCCCCGGATCCATTCCGCCCTCGAAAGGAAGAAGCTTCTCCCTATCCGACATTTTGTTGACGCAGGCTATCCTTCCGCAGAACTCTTAGCTACCAGTCAGAGCCGGTTTGGGATTGATCTTTATGGACCTGTGCGTCCTGATCTCACCTGGCAAACTCAAACCGGGCAGGGATTTACAATGTCCCAATTCAGCATCGATTGGGATCACGAAAAAGTAATCTGCCCGATGGGCAGGATCAGTATTCAATGGCTCCATGAATATGGCATACGAGGTAAGCCTTTCATTCAGGCTCGATTCAGAAAGCAAGATTGCTTGGCATGTTCCTCGAGGGCGCATTGCACTCGATCTGCATCCACTCCGCGTCACATTACGCTTCAACCTACACGGGAACAACAACTTGCACTTCAAGCAGCTCGAGAACGACAAACCTAAAAACGATTTTGGGAAACCTATTCTATTCGTTCGGAGATTGAAGGAACGATGGATCAGGCCGTTGAAAAGCTTGGAATGAGACGAAGTCGTTACCGAGGACTCAGGAAGACCCATTTTCAGCACTTGGTCACTGCTGCAGCCATCAATATTCAAAGAATGTTGTCTTGGCTTTGCGAGACACCTCGCTCCATTACATACCAGTCTCACTTAATTAACTTGGTGACAGTTTGATTCAATTCGCCAACAGCATCATTATTCAGATGGTTTCCATTCGGGCCCTAAGTACACAGAGTGGCTAAAAGGTGGGGTAATGAAATCGATCAGATAGGAAGGATAAGCAGGATGCTGGCGTTTGCGGAGTTGTCTGGAATTGAAGCAATAGACAAATAATCGCAAGGCACATTCCAAAGCGTGAGGACACCGCGAGAAACAACGAGAAGATCTGGCCAAGCGAGCCAAGTAGTGACACAATTCGGCATTGTCCGCTTCCACGGAATAGGTGCCTGACTTTCCAAAAGAAACCTGATAGTAGCCTAGGTGATACCAAAGCATGGTATATGCCTCCCAACCATCACTAAAGTATTCTTTAGCTTTGGGAGCAGTTTAGATTTCTTTTCCTTCAAACTGGCTATTGTAAAGTTCGGCATAGAAGCCTTTTTTCGCCAGCAGTTTCTCGTGTTTACCCTGCTCGACAATGTCACCATTGTTCATTACCAGAATCCAATCCGCGTCACGGATGGTTGATAAGCGATGGGCAATGATAAAACTGGTACGGCCATGCATCAATGTGTCCATGGCTTTCTGGATCAACACCTCGGTATGGGTATCCACCGAACTAGTGGCTTCATCCAGAATTAGGATGGCTGGATCAGCTAGAATCGCCCTGGCGATCGTCATCAACTGCATCTGCCCCTGGGAAATATTGCTGGTCTCCTCATTAAGAACCGACTCGTAACCTTCTGGCATGGTGCGGACGAAGTGATCCACGTGGGCAGCTTTGGAGGCTTCGATGACTTCCTGATCGGTGGCATTGGAGCGACCATAGCGTATATTCTCCATGACGGTACCGTTATAGAGCCAAGTATCCTGCAAAACCATTGCGAACATCAAGCGCAGGTCGCCGCGCGTAAAGTCCTTGACGTTGTGACCGTCCACCAAGATGGCGCCGCTGTTGACATCATAGAAACGCATCAGCAATTTGACCATGGTGGTCTTGCCAGCGCCGGTTGGGCCGACGATGGCGATCTGCTGCCCGGGTTCGGCGTAGAAGGAGAAATCGTTGATGATGATCTTATCCGGGTTGTAGCCGAAATGAACATTTTTGAAATCTACACGGCCCTGGACTTTATCTAGCTTGATAGGAGTGGTGGTTTCAGGAGATTCCTCGGGCTCGGCTAGGAATTGGAAGACACGCTCTGCCGCCGCGGCTGTTTGCTGGAAGATATTGGAGATATTGGCGATCTGTGTAATCGGTTGTGTAAACGTACGCACGTACATGATGAAGGCCTGGATATCACCAATGGTGATAACATTTTTGATGGCCAGGTAGCCGCCCAGAATGCAGATTACCACATAGCCCAAGTTACTAATAAAGTTAATGATTGGGTATAGAAGCCCCGTCAAGAATTGGGATATCCAGGCGGAACTGTAAAGCGTGTTGTTGAGCTCGTCAAATACTGCAACGCTTTCTGCTTCACCGTTAAAAGCCTTCATTACAACGTGGTTGCCGTACATTTCCTCGACATGACCGTCGACATGCCCCAGATAGTCCTGTTGCTGCTTAAAGTATTTTTGGGACAGATTGACCACCAAGCCGATGAGTCCGAATGACACCGGAACAATGACCAATGCTACCAGAGTCATTTGCCAATTGATCGTGAACATCATGATCAGCACACCCAGCACCGTCGTCACGGATGTGATAACTTGGGAAAGGCTCTGGTTGAGAGTCTGGCTGACCGTATCCACATCGTTCGTAATCCGGGAAAGTATCTCGCCATGGTTGGTGCCGTCGAAGTAGCGCAGCGGCATACGGTTGATCTTCTCAGCAATATCCCTGCGGAACCGGTAGGTGATATCCATGGATACACCAGACATGATCCAGCCCTGTATGTAAGCAAAGGTGGAAGAAAGGATGTACAGGAACAGGACCTCAAGGACGATTTGGCCGATAGAACCAAAATCAATCGTACCGGTTCCGGCGATCTTGGCCATTACGCCTGCAAACAAATCGGTGGTGGCATTACCAAGCAATTTGGGGCCGAAGATGGAGAAGATGGTTGATGCGAAGGCAAATATCATCGTAACTAGGATCAACAATTGGTAGGATCCTAGGTACTGGATCAATTT
Organism: Anaerolineales bacterium; assembly: GCA_036567885.1. Lineage (GTDB taxonomy): Bacteria > Chloroflexota > Anaerolineae > Anaerolineales > Villigracilaceae > Fen-1038. The sequence goes on from DATCTP010000127.1 coordinate 3,823, forward strand.
CTTCATGGTCCCCTTGAAGTCACGCGGTTTTTCACCTCGCATCATCACGGCTCTTGGGTTGGTACCGCCCATCGGGTTGGGGCCGCGTACTGCACCGGGTCCACCCATGGCGCCCTGATTTGCTTGTGGGTTGTTTTGCATGCTCATGCCAATTCCTCCTTGCTAAGCTGCGATAGGGCAATTCCCCGGTAGACTTCGCAGGTTTCCATTAACTCTTCATGGTTGCCTTTTCCGGCAATCTTGCCTTCATCCAGAACGATGATCTGTTCGGCGTTTTTGACGGTAGCAATACGTTGGGTCACAATCAGCAACGTACTCGACCCAGTATGTTCCTTGAGCGCCTTGCGCAGTGCCGCGTCGGTTTTAAAATCCAATGCAGAGAAGCTGTCATCGAAGATGTAGATGGGCGCTTTCTTGACCAAGGCCCGCGCGATCGAGAGGCGTTGCTTTTGGCCGCCGGAAACGTTCATGCCCCCCTGAGCAATTTCCGTCTGCATCCCTTCCGGTTTAGCAGAGATGAACTCAGTGGATTGGGAAACATCTGCCGCCAGCTTCAAATCCTTATCGCTAGCATTCTGGTCGGCATATCGCAGGTTGCTTGCGATCGTCCCGGAGAATAATGTGCCCTTCTGAGGAACATAGCCGATCTCTTCCCGCAGATCATGCTGCCTGACTTCCCGGATATCGATACCGTCTACGCAGATGGAGCCATCTGTAACTTCGTAGAAGCGTGGGATCAAGTTAACGATGGTGGATTTGCCGGAGCCGGTAGTACCGATAAAGGCAGTCGTTTGACCCGGTTTGGCAGTAAAGCTGATGTCGTGTAAAACATCTGCCTCTGCGCCCGGATAACGGAAGTGAACATTGCGGAACTCGATCAAACCTTTGAAAGGCTCGGGAAACTCCCGGGGACTGTCCGGATCCTTGATGACTGGTTGGGTCTCCATACGTCCGCAATACGGTCAGCCGACACAGACGCCCTCGGCAGGATGATGAACATGATCGAGAGCATCAGGAAAGCAAACACGATTTGCAAAGCATATTGCATGAAGGCGATCATGTCACCGACTTGTATTTGTGAATTCGCCACCTGATGTGCCCCTACCCAGATGATCAGAACAGTCACGCCGTTCATGATCAACATCATCACTGGCATCATCACGACCATGATTCGGTTAATGAACAAACTGATCGAGGTTAGCTCGACGTTGGCCTTATCGAAGCGTTTCTCTTCAAAACCTTGCATATTGAAGGACCGGATGACCATCATGCCCGAAAGGTTTTCGCGCGTCACCAGGTTGAGCCGGTCGATCAGGTTCTGGACGACCTTGAACTTGGGCAGGGCGATCGAGAATATGGTCATGATCAGGCCCAGCAGAACGATCACTGCCAGAGCGATGATCCACCACATCGAGGCGGATTTCGCTAGGGCGCGGATGATGCCGCCCACTCCGATGATGGGTGCGTAGATAACCATCCGCATCATCATGACGACCACCGTCTGGATCTGGGTGATATCGTTGGTGGAGCGGGTAATCAGCGAAGCAGTTGAGAATTTATTGAACTCGGTGCTGGAGAAGCTTTCCACCCTTTGGAAAATGTTGCGACGCAGGTCGCGTGCCAGCCCAGCCGCGATGCGGGCCGAAAGGAACCCCACCGAGATCGTGCAGGTTACGGAAAGTAATGTCACCAGCAGCATCAGCATCCCGGTATGAATGATGTAGTTGGTTGATAATTTCCCGGTATCCATTCCCAAGGCGGCATATTCGTTCTTGACCGCGCCCACAGACATCTGCACGATCATGCTGGTGCCCAGTGTAGCAAATTTCTGATCACTCGTGGTTGTGATTTG
>DATCTP010000128.1:0-4372 GCA_036567885.1 Anaerolineales bacterium
CGCATTGAGATCGAGATGACGAAAGTCAAACTGGAAGGGACCAAAATGATAGACTTGACCCGCAAATTGCTCGATCAAACCGGGCACCACCGTCAAACTGTTTTGAACAAAGGTAACCAGATTTTGAATTTGCTGGATCAATCCCAAGCCGCCCAACGCAAGCAAACCAAACAAAAGACCCAGCGATAATAGATAGATCAATCCCACCGCGAGCCGCCATGGAAAACGAAGCACACGCTGAAGAAAAATGGCTACCGGATAAAAGAGATATGCCAACACAAAAGCCATTAATAAAGGCGCAATGATTCCCTCAAAGCGGAATAACAGCCAAGCCAAAATAGCGACAAACGTCAAAGCCACCACTAATTTGGTGGTTGCGCCCCACAACGGCGAAGGAGATGATTCGGACGGTTCAGTTTGATTCATAAACGGTTCTGTGTGAGATGATTGTAGTCAATATGAATCGATTTGACAACCATTCTTGAAAATAAAAATGCCCCCGCGAAATGATCGCGGGGGCGAGCCACGAATATTTATTTGGCACAACCGGTCAGGAATGGGAAAAGCGTACACCAAAGATAATGATTATCGATGTACGTGCCCACCGCATAAACTACAATGGCACACAAACAAAGAAGCACTAATCCGCCAATGACCAACACTAAAGTATTATTCTTTTTAACCGGAGTCAGAGGTGTTGAATAATTTTGCGGAGGCGGCACAGCCGCTGGCGGCGGAGGCGCAACGGGCGCCGCTGCGCTCTTGTGGGAAGAGATGACCGTCGCGCCTGAATCCACCGATAACGCGTCGTACATCAAAACAATTTGTTCGCCCAATGAAACCACATCGCCCGATTTAAGCACCACCGGTCCAGCCAGCCGCTGACCGTTGACAAACGTACCGTTCGTCGAGCCTAAATCTTCAAGCACATATTTGCCGCCTTGGAATGTCAGGCGGGCATGTTTGCGGGAAATCTCCGCGTCGTTGATGACCACGCCGTTGGTAGAATCACGTCCAATCGTGAGCTGATCGCCTTCCAGCGAGTATGTTGCACCGGGCGTTGGGCCGGAGCGCATTACAAATTGAAATTGAACAGCCATATCTCCTCCAGAGATAACGGATTTCTGCGCTTAGTGTACAGTCATCGCATAAAAAAGTCAATTGCCCTGCGGATTACCCACGGGTACCATCTGAAAATCAAACACTTCTTCAAACGCGAGCGTAATCTCTTTCTTAACTCGGTTCATATCAGGCGGCTCATTCATCAAATCAGCTAAACTCACCACTGGAGCTTCCGCCAATCCGCAAGCCACAATCCCATCCCAATAGGTCATATCCGGATGGACATTCAATGCAAAGCCGTGACGCGAAACACCGTGCGCGTCCACCTTGACGCCAATCGCCGCAATCTTGGCCGGCTTTTCGCGATCTTCGGGACGACAACGCGGACAGCGCGAATACACATCGGCTTGTACCCATACGCCGGTCAACCCGGACCTTTGACCGGCTGCCACTCCGAGACGCGCCAACGCGGCGATCAACATTTTCTCTAATTTGCGAACATAGCCAACATAACCGGCATCGGGAATCCTACCCCTCTCTTTCCCTCTCCCCAAATTCAAGGAATTTGGGGAGAGAAGGAGGGGGGCAAGAGGGATTAACGGATACCCCACCAACTGTCCCGGTCCATGATACGTCACGTCGCCGCCGCGATCCACCCAATGGATTGCAATTCCTTTTTCCTTGAGTTTTTCTTCGCCCCACAAAAGATTCTCAGCGTGGCCTTTCCGTCCAAACGTGTAAACATGCGGATGTTCCAGCAGCAACAGCGTTGGAGGCCGCACACCTGCCGCGATCTCTGACGCGTACTCATCCTGTAACTTCCAAGCGCGTTCATAAGCAATTAAACCAAGGTCAAGCACATCACATTTCATAACAATAAATCACCGCTCTCAAATCAAATTAGGTGTCGCCAAACACTCTACGATAAAGATCGGATTCCAATAATCCTTTCGGGTCACAGCGTTTCTTCAATTTTTTGAACTTCGCAATGGTTTCTTTGCCGAGGAAACGCATTGCGGTTTCCGGCGTGGTCTCGCTATTCTTGACGAAATAAAATCTTCCGCCTGCATCCAAAACAATACGGTCAAATTCCTGCAGCATGGCGCTTAATTTTTCGCGATTGGAATTCGTAACCTTGAAATCTATTGCCAGTGAAAAACCATCCACCGCATGAGTCAGCAAAAAATTATCCGGGCGGTGACGTTTGGTCACACCCAGATACGGCGGCATGCCGCGTTGTTGCGAGAGGCGCAGCATTTCTGACCAGGCGGCTTCAGCAGTTTCTTTCGGCACAAAAGATTGGTATTCGATCAATCCGCCCCGGCCAAAAGACAATTCCCAATTCGGAATATAGTCCAGCAAAAAGTGAAAGGCGGCATGGGATTCTCTGAATGTATGACGCGGCAGGCTGGCAATATATTTTCCAGTGTTGATGCCCCACGTTCCCAAGTTATTCACGAACGGACTCATGAAGTAATGCAGAATCGATTTTGGAAAAACGCCAAAGATGCGCGGCGGCAAAGTCTGATTCTTCAACAGCATTGTCTTTTGCGCGTCCGGGTCTTGGCCTTCGTTCAGATAATGCGCAGCGTGGATCTGCCCGCGGCCGAGAGATTTTCCGCCAGCGGTAGTATCCACCCAGCCGACAATGTAATCATAATTCGGGGCGTTGTCGAGCAGGTCGGTCAGGTGTTCGCGGAGATGATGCGAGGGACGCGCATCCACCTCTATAAGTCCGGAATAGATGCGTTTCATCTGCATCGTAACAGATGTGAAAATGCCAAGCATTCCAAGTCCGCTGATCATTGAATAAAACAAGTCTGCATTTTTCTTTGGCGAGCAGCTCACTTCGGCGCCGGTCGGCAAAATTGCAGTGAATTCCAAAACGTGTTCGCCGATGGTGCCGACCTTGAAATTATTTTTTCCATGGACGTTCGCGCTGAGGCATCCGCCCAACGTTGTGAACATCGTTCCAGATACAACCGGCGGCCACCAGCCTTCCGGTTCGACGCTTTGCCAGAGTTGTTGAATCGTGACACCCGGTTCGGCGGTCACGCGACCTGTTTGCGGGTTCCAGTTAACGATGCGGTTCATCGCTGACATGTCCAGCACGATGCCGCCTCCATTCAAGGATGCATCGTTATAACTGCGTCCGGCTCCGCGTGCAGTGACGGTCAAACCGTTTTTCCTGGCAAGCTGGAATGCTTCGGAAATTTCCTCGGCGCTGGTCGGTTTGAAAACATAAGCCGGTGAGCGCAGCGAATGTCCGAAGTTTTCGAGATAGGTGAATTTGTTGAGCAATTGAATTGAAGTGTTCATGGTGTTTGCCCGATACATCAAAATTATATCGAGTTCAGCTTTCTTTAGAAATTCATTTTTCGGAAGATGACCGAAGGAATGTGCGTGATGATGAGCATGATCCAGCGCCAAAACCAGGGCGTGTAAATTTGCTGTTTGCGTGCGCGCATAGCTTTGAAAATATCCTCGGCGGCTTTTTCGGGCGGAATGGCAAATGGTGTTGTACCAGCCGCGGCTTTGAGCATTTCGGTTTTGACGAAGCCTGGTTTAATGGTCAACACGTTCACGCCGTGACGTGTGAGCCGGTTACGTAATGCTTCGAGATAAGTGGTCAGCCCGGCTTTCGATGTGTTATATCCGGGGTTGGCAACGCGTCCGCGATCACCGGCAACGGAGGAAATCCCGACAATTTGTCCCGCCTTCGCAGATTGGAACATTGCAGCAATTGGGTTAAGCCAAGCAAAAGCTCCCATCAAATTGACCTCCAGCATTTGTCGGTCATTCTCTGTGTTATACTCGTTTATTAATGGCGCAAAGTTAACGCCCGCCGCATAAATCGCCAGATCCAATCCACCCAGTTCCGAGACAATGCGGCGAAGTAGATCAGGCACAATTGAATAGTCGCTTACGTTATGAACATAGTATCGAGCGCGCCCTTTGTCATTTTGATTTATTTCATCGCACAACGTAGACAACCATTCTTCCCGCCGCGCAACCAAAGCCAGATCATAACCTTCGCGAGCCAGTTTCTTCGCCAACGCCGCACCCATTCCGCTGGACGCGCCGATAATCAATGCGCGGGTGCGCGATTTGAGAGGCGTAGCATAGGGAAAATCCGTTTGTTTTACAGGCACAGGCCCTCCAATTTTGCAAAGTATAAATCCATTTTAGCCGATTAATTCTATAATCATCAATCAAAGTCAGGCAATATTGTAACCTGTATAAATGTATAAACCAAAAAGAATGATTGTTTAGAAGATGCCGAAAACAGACACTCGCTTGGAAGTCCTAA
>DATCTP010000129.1:0-3319 GCA_036567885.1 Anaerolineales bacterium
AGCGACTACGCCGCCGCGCTCGGCAACAATTTAGGCGTCGCGCCTGTTCCACCCATTAACGGCAAGCCTTATACTGAAACAACCGCCGGTACCTATTACATGATATCAAAGACTTTGCCGAATGATCCGATTAAGAAGGACGCTGTTGTAAAATTCATTACCTTCATGACATCGGCCGACGCTCAGAAGCAGTGGTTGCAGCTCAAACGTTTGCCGTCCAACGCGACGGTTGCGCAAGATCCGATCATCACGGGCGATCCGATCTTAAGCGGATCCATGGCGGCTCTGGAAAACGGACGCGGCACACCCCCTGTTCCTGAAATGCAATGCGTTTGGGATGCTTGGAGTCCAAATCTGGACCGCGTGATGGCGGGAAGATTCTCTCCATCAGATGCCGCTGCCGCCGCGCAAAAAGCCGCGGATGCTTGTGTTGCCGCGCTTAGTCAAGCGACAGCCACCGCCCCGGCTCCGACCGCCACGCCATAGACGGCAACAAAGTTAAGGCAAGCCCTCAGGGCGGTCGTTTTGACCGCCCTGCTTTTTGTAGGATCATTTCACTCAACGAGGTATTTCTAAATGGACACACCCGCCTGGGTTTCCGATGCGATCTTCTATCAAATCTTTCCGGATCGATTCGCGAAATCGGAACGCGTAAATAAACAAGGATTAAATCTCGAAGCCTGGGACACACCTCCAACTATTTATGGATTCAAAGGCGGCGATTTACGCGGCGTAACTGAGCATCTCGATTACATCAGGGACCTTGGAGTGAACGCCATTTACTTCACTCCGATATTCGCGTCGGCATCCAATCATCGCTATCACACTTACGATTACTATAATGTTGACCCACTCCTCGGCGGCAATGATGCGCTCCGCGAGCTTCTTGATACCGCCCACAAAAAGGATATCCGCGTGGTGCTCGATGGCGTATTCAATCACGCCAGCCGCGGCTTCTGGCAATTTCATCACACGCTCGAAAACGGCGCCGCGTCTCCTTATGTGGATTGGTTCCATTTCGATCCAGAACATTTGCAAGGGAAAAAACATTGGGGCGCCTATCCGTCACCAGAAGAACAGCAAGTGATTCAACGCGAAGGTAGTTATAAAGCCATCGGATATCAAGGCTGGTGGAACCTGCCCGCCCTGCCAAAATTCAATACGCAGACTCCGGCCGTGCGCGAATTTATTTTCAACGTGGCTGAACATTGGATCAAGTTCGGTATAGATGGCTGGCGGCTCGATGTGCCCGGAGAGATTGACGACGATTCGTTCTGGCAGGAATTCCGCCGACGCGTGCGCGCCATCAATCCCGAAGCTTATATCGTTGGCGAGATTTGGCTCGATGCTCGCCGCTGGCTTCAAGGCGATCAATTCGATGCCAGCATGAATTATATGGTCACTGCCGCATGTCTCGGTTTTCTCACCGGCAAGCATCTTGACTTGAATGAAACGTTAAAGGCAGGCGGCTATCAGGGACGCGTAAGCCACATTGACGCCAACGAATTCGCAAATCAGATTGATTCGATTCTAGGAATGTATCACCCGGATGTGACGCGCGTCCAACTCAACTTATTGGATAGCCACGATACGCCTCGTTTCCTGACCTGTGCCGGGCGCGACCTCAACAGCCTTAAACTTGCCCTGACGTTTCTCTTCGCCTATCCCGGCGCTCCATGTATTTTCTATGGCGACGAAATCGGACTCTACGGACGGCACGATCCTGAATGCCGACAGCCTTTTCCGTGGGATGAATCCAAATGGGATCACGCCTTGCGCGACTTTGTAAAAGAATTGATCGCGTTGCGTAAGGCGCATCCGGCATTGTGCGGCGAGGGAAGTTATAAAAGACTTTACAGCGCGGACAGTGTTTATGCCTTCAAGCGAGAATCAGAAGATGAAACAATTTTGATCGCGTTGAACGCCGCCGAGACGGAGCAAAAGATTAATTTAAGCGGAGTCAGCTTGAGCCAGGAAAAGAATCGAATTCTTTTCGGGCAAGCCAAAGTGGAAGTTCAAGGCGAGACCATCCAATTGAACCTTCCGCCGCGCAGTGGAGTGGTTTTGAAATGAATCAAAATCGGCGGTTATGAACCGCCGATTTTCTTAAGTCCAAACCGCCTTGACCAATTCCGGCAAAATCTCGCCCGATTTTCCTTCAAAGAAATAATCCGTTTTCGAAGTGAGCGGCGTTCGTTCCGCGTTAATCTCAACCACCGCCGCGCCGCGATTATGCGCGGCATATGCCAGCGTTGCCGCAGGCTGAACCACTCCCGATGTCCCAATGGAGAAAAATATCTGGCATGCACGCGAGGCTTCGATTGCGGATTCAAGTTCCGCGCGCGGCAACGGCTCGCCAAACCAAACCACGTGAGGTCTGAGCAAGCCGCCGCACGAAGAACAGCGCGGCACATTGACGCCATCATCATCCCAATCTTCGGCAAACTCACCGCATTCGGAACAACGCACCCGCTGAATATTTCCATGCAATTCAATCGCTTGCAGGCTGCCAGCCATGCGATGCAAACCATCCACGTTTTGAGTGATGAGCATGAAGTCCGAAATGCGCCGCGCCATTTCAGCCAGCGCATAATGTCCGGCGTTGGGACGCACGGCTTTGACCGCTTCGCGCCGCCATGCATACCAATCCCAAATCAATTTTGGGTCGCGCGCGTAAGCTTGCGGCGAGGCTAAATCTTCAGGTTTGTATTGCGCCCAGAGTCCGGTTTGCGCGTCGCGAAAGGTACGGAGTCCGCTCTCTTGCGAGACTCCGGCTCCGGTCAAGGCAACGACGCGTTCGGCGGCTCTCATCAAACGGATGAGTGGTTCGGGAAAATCCATCTGACTAACACTTGGAAAATGTGATGCTGTTCAAATAAGGTTGGGTATATCCCACATGGTTAAAGTTCGCGTCAATCGCGATCATTTGATATTGAAGCCACGCATTGGGGTATTCGTCGTAATGCGAAATATTTTTGGTAGTGACCGTATAGGTGAATGTTCCGGTTTTATCGCCATTCATGCTAGCCCCCGCCTCCCATTTAGTCATCTCACCAGTGGTTGGACTGCTTAAGCGAAGAAAGAGCAACACAGCTACTTCAGTAGCAGGATCCGTAACATGCGCCGTGAAAGTAATTGATGAGGGTTGCGGACAATTTCCCCAGCGAAAAACATTGCTGGAGGTTGAAATCTGTGTAAAGCCAACGTATTGCGGCGTGAAGATCGAACTCGTATTCACCGGAGAAGTTGGCAAAGTAGGCAATGGAGTTGATGGTGTCCCGGTAAGGGCGACGCTGGTCAACGAGGGCGTCGCGGTAAA
>DATCTP010000130.1:0-3668 GCA_036567885.1 Anaerolineales bacterium
CGCGCTTAATCCAAAGATGAACGCCGCCCCGCTCAAAAATGAATTCAACGGCGGCGCGAGATACGTCAGCATCCACGAACCGATGCCCGCCAGAATCGCCAGCGCGATCAAGACTCCAATTGCCACGCCCAGCGGCAGCCACGCATGGCGATCTGACCGCGACGGCAGCATCGTACTGCTGACCGCAAACGTGATATAAAACCAAAGGGGAAAATCCTTGATCGTGAAAAGACCGGTGATCCCAAACCAGAACAAACCGAGTTGACCGTTTCGCAACACATCCCACATCGGCTGGAGATGCAGCGGAACGAGCGCGATAAACGCCACGAACCCCCCGCCGACAATCAACGGTGCGGCGCCGACCAGCGAGTCACGCACGATATCGGCTTTGGCTGTTTCCACATATCCCAACTGCAACCGTCCATCATCAAGCACCTGGGGGATCAACGAGAAACGCGCCGCTTCCACGCCGAGCAGAACCGCCATGCCATAATGACTCAATTCATGCAACAACACGCCGGGCAAAAAGATGAGCGAAAACATGGTGATGGTGAATCGTTCGCTGCGGCTCAGGATCAAAAACACGGCTTGGATTTCGCGATGCAAAAGCCGCTGGAGAAAGACCAGCGGCAAGAGAGTCACGACAAACCAGAGCAGACCTTCGAATGAAGAGAATAAATTCATGAGAGTTAAAAAACTAACATGTCATTGCGAGCCCGGAGGGCGTGGCAATCTCCTAAAACAATCCAATGATATTTGCTGAGATTGCCACAGCGGCTTCGCCGCTTCGCAATGACATTACATATTTATGATTTGCTTGCGGCTTGTGTAATCGCGACGAACTCATCCAACTTCAAACTTGCGCCGCCGACCAACGCTCCATCAATTTCGGGTTGACCAAAGAACTCCGCCGCGTTGGATGCAGTCACCGAGCCGCCGTACAAAATGCGAATCGCTTGCGCGGTTTCGTTGCCAAATAATTCGCTCAGCGCGGGACGAATCACCTTGGCTACCACATCATTGGCATTCGGTCCGCTCGAAGCTTTGCCCGTACCAATCGCCCAGACCGGTTCATACGCCACCACAAGCCGCGGCGCAAACGCGGAATCGACGTCAGCCAAACCGAATTTGATTTGACGCCTCACCACTTCACTCGTCTGGTTTGATTCGTATTGTTGCAGCGTCTCGCCCACGCACACAATCGGAGTTAGATCAAATTTCTGCGCGGTGCGCAGGCGTTTATTGACCGTCTCATCCGTTTCGCCGAAATATGTTCTTCGCTCGGAATGTCCGAGGATCACATATTGGCAAAACTCTTTGACCATCGTCGGTGAAACCTCGCCGGTGAACGCGCCTTTCTCTTCCCAATACATATTCTGCGCGCCGAGACCAATGCCGCTTCCTTCCAGCAATGCAGAGACGGGAAGCAATGAAACGAACGGCGGACACAAAACTTTTTCGACGCCTTGAATCTCTAGCAATTTCGGAGCCATCGAATTGACCAACTCACGCGCCTCTTCAACGGTTTTATTCATCTTCCAATTTCCAGCAACCAGTGGCAATCTCATATTATTTACAGACCTTTCTTAGATGTCATTGCGAGCGCTTTCCGCGAAGCAATCTCCTCGAACATTCGGTTAATTGTTAGCTGGGATTGCCACGCGGCGCTAAAGCGCCACTCGCAACGACATTTTATTATGGAATTTCGTTCAAATAATTTTGTGCGTAAGCGCGCACCCAATCGGCGGCGTTCAAATCGCCAATCAAGATTTGAAGCAACTGCTTGGCGGCAAACGTCTTGCCCTGCTTGGCATCTATTTCCGCCTGGAGGAGCGACGCTTCGGGCATGCCCGGATGAATCTGTTTTACCTGATTAAGAAGCACTTGCGCCTGTGAAGGATTGCCGTTGTAGAAATCATAACGAGCCTCCGCCACCATTGCCATCGGCTGTTCGACACTGCCGAGCGAAGTGAACGGCAAATACGATTGGATATCCGGTTGGACCGCCGCCTGATATAAAGCCTGATGATAATTGTTCGTCATATCGGCAGTGGGCTTGCCGCCAAAACCAAGCGATTTGATCGCGCCCAAATACATCGCCGCGGCAGGCAGCCACGCCTGACGTTGCTTGAATTGGTCACCGGCATGGCTAAAGAATTGCGTGTTCGTTTGTCCAGCAAGGGCAGAGGACTTCGCCAGCGTTTCCAACGACTTACGCGTCTGACCTGCATCCCAATACGCGAGCGAAAGATTAAGCCCGGCGTTAGCATCGTTCGGGTTTTGATCGAACGCGGCTTGAGCGGTTGCCACTGCCGGAGCTTGCGTCGCCGCAACCGTCGGCGTGAACGAGGCGTTATTAGTTGGATCAGGCAAAGGGGATACAGTCGCGGCAATCTGTGGTATCGGTGACGATACTTGCACAATCGCCGTCGCAGTTGCCGAAGCGCGCTGCTTCAAAAGACGGTCATTACGCAAAACAAGAAGGACAAACAAGCAGCCGACGATCAACACGATGCCGCCCGCGATAAAGGGCCACGGCGACAACCGCTTCTTCGCGGGGCTTTTGGCGGCTACCGTTTGCGCGGCGGGCTCGGTCCCTTTGAGCTGCGCGGGGCGCATCGTGATGGCTGTGCCCTGCATTGGAACTCCAGCCGATGTCCATGCATCCTTGAATGCCGAAACCAACGATCCGACATCTGTGTAACGATCGGCGCGTTCCTTCGCCAAAGCTTTGAGCAGAACGCGTTCCACGCTCTCCGGCACTTTGGGATTGATCGAGCGCGGCAATGGGAGCGGCGAATAAATGTGATCGTGAATGATCGAGAACGGTGTATCGGCATTGAACGGAACCTGACCTACCACCATTTCATACATCATCACGCCGAACGAATAAATGTCGGTGCCTTCGTCGAGGTCTTTCTTGCCCATCGCTTGTTCCGGCGAAATATATTGCGGCGTGCCCATGATCATATCGGACGAAAGAGTCGATTCACCCGATTGCGCGATGCGCGCCAAACCAAAGTCCGCCAGATACAACTGCCCATCGTTGGCAACCAGCACGTTGGATGGTTTGATATCGCGATGCAAAATTCCCTGCTTGTGTGCGTATGCCAGCGCCGAGCCAACGGTTTCGACAATCTTTTCTATTTCCGAGGAAGACAAGGGGCCTTTGGCCAGACGCGCCTTGAGCGTATCCCCCTCAATGAATTTCATAACGAGATATGGTCGGCCTTCATGTTCCGAATAATCGTACACTGGAACAATGTTCGGGTGCTCCAGTTTCGCCACCAGACGCGCCTCGCGCTGAAAGCGCGCCAGAAAACTTTGATCTTCGCCGAACGCGGGATGAAGCGCCTTGATCGCTACGTAACGATCCAGCGCGGCATGATACGCCTTGTAAACGGTCGCCATGCCGCCCTGACCAAGCTGTTCGATGATCCGATAAGGCCCAACGTTCTCGCCGACATTGAAAGACATAACTGCTCCCGTAAAGAATTGGCAACATTATAACGCAGATAGGTTGCCTGAATACCAACGGAATGTTATGCGCGTGTAAACAAAAAACAGGAGCCTTTCGGCTCCTGTCCATCGAACTATTTATTGAGCAATGCCGCAACGCCCGGCAATTCTTTTCCTTCCAAAAACTCCAGCGATGCGCCGCCGCCGGT
>DATCTP010000131.1:0-3101 GCA_036567885.1 Anaerolineales bacterium
GCCCCGATTGCCGCATTGATCCAGCCATACGTTGCGGCGCCCTGCTTCAAAACTTCTTCCACGAAAGCCGGAAGAACGGTTGCATAAGAAATCCCGAAGATGCTGAAAATCAACGACAAAAGTAAAAGCCCGCCCAAATCAATTTGTTTGGAAACGTATTGAATACCGCTGGTCAATTGTTCCCATGGAGATTCCATCAAATGCAATGGTTGATGAGGTTTAACCTGCATCGCCCACAACCCGATGATGACCGCCAAAAAAGAAATGCCGTTGATAGTGAAGCACCATGCCGCGCCGACAACAGCCAGCAGGATTCCGCCCAATGCCGGACCAATCACGCGAGCGCTATTGACCATCAGCGAATTCAACGCAATGGCATTCGGCAAATCTTCGCGTCCCACCATTTCCACCACAAACGCCTGCCGCCCCGGACCATCGAACGCGTTGACCAATCCCAGTCCGCCCGCCAAAAGAATAATATGCCATTCCTGTACCGTGCCAGTGAAGGCTAACGCCGCGAGAATGAATGCCAGCAGCATCGCGCTGGCTTGAGTAATGATCAAAAGCGTTCGCTTCGGGACGTGATCTACAACGACTCCGCCCCACGGAGAGACGATCAACGCCGGAACCGCCGCCGCGAATCCCACAATACCAAGCGCCAAGTCGGAGTGAGTGAGTTCATAGACCAGCCAGCCTTGAGCAATGGCCTGCATCCAAGTGCCGGCATTCGAAATGAGTTGCCCGCCAAAATAAAGCTGGAAATTCCGATGCCGCAGAGCCGCGAACGTATTCGGCGCGGAATCGATGCGTGGCGGTTTATCCGGTGACTCCATCGGGGAATCGGAATCAAGAGGTTCTTGCATAAAGATGCTCCAAAGAATCAAAAGACCTGCGTAGTGCAACACGCAGGTCTTGAATGCGCATTGGCGGCTAACTTATACTACGACTTGCGGATAGAGGATAGACGCGATGACAATTAGAATGGTGGTTGCAATGGTAAGTACGAGCAAGTCCAAGCCAAAGCCGTAGGTCATCTGACCGTTTGCCAGCATCAAGCCGCGTAACGCATCCACTTCATAGGTTAGCGGATTGACGCGTGAGATTACTTGCAGCCAACCGGGCATGATGCTAATTGGATAGATGGCATTGCTTGCAAAGAAGAGCGGCATCGTTATTACCTGACCGATGCCCATGAACCGTTCACGGGTTTTGACCAAGCAGGCAATAATCAGCGAGAATGTTGCGAAAAACGCCGCGCCTAATATCACGATGATCAACACGCCCAACAATGCAATCGGATTCGAATTCAACTGAACGGAAAGCAAAAATGCAAGTATATAAATGAAAACGGCCTGCACCAGACTGCGAACACCCGCGGAGAGAGCTTTGCCCAACACCAAGGCACTGCGCGGCGTCGGCGTCGCGAGAAATTTATGGATGATGCCGAGGTCGCGTTCCCAAATGATGGTAAGTCCATAAAAGATGGAAACGAACAACACACTCTGCGCCAAGATTCCCGGCGTCATGAATTCGATGTAAGATACGGAGCCGGTTGGAATGGCGCGGATGCGCGTGAAGACCTGACCGAAGATCAAGAGCCATAACGCGGGTTGAATGGCGCGCGTGACCAGATCGGTGGGATCATGGCGTAATTTGCGAATCTCTAATTCCGTGATCACTAATGTCTTTCTAAAAAAATTGATGATCTCGGAAAAAAAGTTGATCGGTTGAGGGTTAACCCAAGCGGTGAGCTGTGCGTCTTGTTCGAGATGTTTCACGGAAGGTACCTCCAGCTTCAATTTTACTGCCGGCATAATAGATGAACACATCATCCAACGTGGTGCCTTTTCCTCCGATGGATGCTTTTAGTTCTGCGGGCGTTCCAATCGCCGCGACTTTGCCGAGATGCATGATTGCTACTCGGTTGCATAATTGATCTGCCTCCTCCATCAAATGCGTGGTGAGGAGGATCGTGGTCCCATAATCATCGCGCAGACGCTCGACATGCTCCCATACCACGCGGCGCGCGGTCGGGTCGAGTCCGGTCGTCGGTTCATCCAAGAAAAGGACGCGCGGGTGATGAAGGAAGGATTGCGCCACTTCGAGTCGACGAATCATTCCGCCCGAATAATCGCGCACTAACTTATTCGCCGAATCAGCCAAGCCCATAAACTCCAACGAGTCCGCGATTCGTTTTTCGCGCTCCCCGCGCGGGATATCATAAAGCTTTGCAAAGACATCCAGGTTTTCAAAACCTGAAAGCGTTCCATCCGCAGACAATAATTGTGGAACATAACCGATCACTCTGCGAACATCGCGCGCTTGATGAATCACATCGCGTCCGGCGATCTTTGCCTCGCCGGAAGTGGGCGGCAATAGTGTGGTTAACATTTTCAGCGTGGTGGTTTTTCCCGCGCCGTTCGGACCGAGCAAGCCAAAGATCTCACCCTCTGCCACGGACAGCGTAAAGCTATCTACGGCAGTGAGCTTACCAAAGCGACGCGTTAAAGATTTTGTTTCAAGAATCTGTGCAGTCATATTATTTTGCTTCTTTCATTCCTTTCATAAATAAAGGGTGTAGGATTTCCATCGCACGAATGACCGATGACAACTCATCCGCCGACAGCTCATGCAAAATATCCTTTAAACGATCTTGCGTGGCTTTATGCGCGGTGCGCAAGATATCTTCCCCGCTTTTTGTCAACACCAGCGTTAAGCGTCTGCGATCTTCCTTTGACTCGCGGCGGGTGATGATCTTCTGATTGACCAGCCCATCCACCAGTTTCGAGGTGGAAGGCAGCGTCAACCCGAGATGTTCTGCCAGATTGGATAACGAGACTTCGGGATTCCGGCTGATAAACGTCAGCGTGCGAAATTGCGGCACTGAAAGATCGTGGCCGCGGTGGCTTCTCATTTCCGCGCGGATGGAACGCATGATTTGCGGAGTCGTATCAAGCAGGCGGCGGGCGCAATCGTCCAGTTTTTCCATAATAGTAAGTCCTTCTAATAGTTTCAACTTCTAACTATATCACTTTTTTGGGTTTTGACAAGAAGGCAATTCGGACTTCAGGCATGAGTTCGGACAGCCAATTTTCCGACCA
>DATCTP010000132.1:0-3196 GCA_036567885.1 Anaerolineales bacterium
GGCGAACAGATTGGATGAAAAGGTGAACGAATGAAATTGATCCGCTCGATCCTTTGGATTTCGATCTTTCTTCTGGTGACCTCCTGCGCGCCGGCGTCGACCGGAGGCGGTTTGATTCCGTTCATGGCTCCCACGCCGACACTGCGCCCGCCGGTTGTCGGCATCACGCACGCGCCCGACCCGGAATCTGTGATGCAGGCATACCTCAGCGCGTTCAAGAACAGCGACTATGCCGCCATGTATGCGTTGTTATCCAAAGCCAGTCAAAGTTCTATTTCTGAAGTGGACTTTAGCAAGAAATACGATACCGCTCTCAATATCATGAGTGCCAGCAAATTGGATTATCAGCTTCTTTCCGAATCGCCCAGCCCTACAACCGCGCAAGCCAGTTTTCAGGTCACATATCACACCGCGTTGGTCGGCGATATTCAACGCACCATTATGGTGAATTTGGTCTTGGAGCAGGGTCAATGGCGGATTCAATGGTCGCCCACGTTGATTCTGCCTGAATTAACCGGCAACGATCAATTGGCAATGGATTATCAAATCCCGTCGCGCGGCAATATCTATGATCAGAATGGCTTGCCCATCGCACAGCAATCGGATGTTTATTCGATCGGCGTGATTCCCAGTCAACTGGGCAAGGTTTCAGGGGTGGTGGATTTTGAATTATCCAAACTCATGAACATACCATCGGATGCCGTCCACAGCATGTACGCGAACGTTGTGCCCGATTCTTATGTTGCCATTACAGAAGCTTCCCCGGCTGAAATCCAAAAGGCGCAGTTGGATTTAACCCTCAGCGGTTTGGTGACGGCAAAATATACCTCGCGCTATTATTTTGATCAGGGCATTGCGCCGCAGGTGGTTGGGTATACCCAATTGATTTCGCCTGACCAACTCAACACCTATCGCCGTCTCGGTTATCGCGGTGATGAGATTATCGGCCAAGCTGGAATCGAAAAATCCATGGAGCCATATCTGGCTGGCAAACATGGCGGCACGCTTTATGTGGTGGACCCGAACGGTCAGCTTGTGACGAAGATCGGCGCGAGCGATCCACAGCCCGCGGATTCAGTCTATTTGACAATTGATAAAAATTTGCAATACTACGCTCAGCAGGCTCTAACCGGCTATAACGGCGCGATCGTTGTGATGGAGATCAATACCGGCAAAGTGCTGGCGATGGCTTCGTCGCCGGAATACGATCAGAATTTATTTAACTCGGCGAATACCAACAGCCAGTATCTTTTGAATGAACTGCTCAACCGAACCGACCAGCCGCTGGTCAACCGCGCCACACAGGGACAATATCCGCTTGGATCGGTGTTCAAGATCCCGGCGATGGCGGCCGCCCTTGAAAGCGGTTTATACACGCCTCAAACCACCTATGATTGCGAATATCATTTCACGGAACTCAACGGGATTGTTCTCAACGATTGGACGTGGGATTTCTGTCAGATCGCGTTGAAAGCGGGAAAACAATGCGACACATCGTCCACCAAACCTTCCGGCGTGATCACGCTCCAACAAGGGTTGATGCGTTCATGCGATCCATACTTCTGGCATATCAGCATGGACTTATTCAACAACAACCGCGCCGCGGATATAACGAATATGGCGCGCGCCTTTGGTCTCGGTTCGCCCACCGGGATCGGCGTGGTGGCGGAAGCCTCCGGAAATATCACTGTGCCGACTACGCCGTTGGAAGCGACCAATCAAGTGATCGGTCAGGGGGACGTGTTGGTGACGCCGCTTCAGGTGGCGCGCTTCGTTGCGGCGGTTGGCAATGGTGGGACTCTTTACACACCGCAATTGATCCAGGAGATTCAATCTGCGAATGGCAACCCGGTTAAGATATTCAAACCGGAAGCCGCAGGCACGCTTCCGATTCAACCGGACCGTTTAGCGGCGATTCAACAAGCGATGGGATGGGTGGTCACCAATCCGCTTGGCACGGGATATTATCGCCTGCTAGGTTTGAATGTGCCCATGGGCGGAAAAACTGGTACAGCGCAGACCGATCAAACTTTGCCAGATGCATGGTTTGTTGGATATACCCAGGATCAACAAAATTCCGGCAAGCCTGATATCGCGGTGGCCGTCATCATGGAAAACGCGGGCGAAGGCGCTGATTATGCCGCGCCGGTTTTCAGGGCGATGATCGAAACATATTACTATGGTCAGCCGCAGACTCAGCCGTGGTTCGGACCCATCGGTAATCCGTACACGCCCACACCGTTGGGCGGCATTCCAACCAAGACGCCTCAGCCGACGAAGACTCCGCACCCATAAATGTGAGCGACGTTTCCGCGCAGGGTTTAATTGTCAAAGCGCAATCCGGTTTTTTCACTGTAGAGACCGGTAAAGGACGCGTGGTTTGTCAACTGCGCGGCAAATTGAAACAAGGCGCTGCCAAAGGCGATCTTGCGGCGTTGGGCGACCGCGTCCATATTACTGTGTTGGAAGATGGAAGCGGGATGATCGATGAAGTCGAAGAACGGAAGCGGGCGATTGTCCGGCTCGACCCGAGACCGCAGGGCGATTATCAACAAGTGCTGCTGGCGAACGCGGATCAGGCGGTGTTTGTCTTTGCCTGCGCCAATCCGAATCCCAAACTGCGGATGCTCGACCGCTTTCTGGTGATCGCCGAAAAACAACAAATCCCCGCCGTCATCATCGCGAACAAAATTGATCTTGTGGATAGAGGACAAGCCGAGGAAATATTTGGGTTGTATTCGCCGCTTGGTTATCCGGTGATTTATACTTCGGCGCAAACCGGCGAGGGCGTGGACGAGTTCAAATCACAGCTTGCCAATAAAATCAGCGCGTTGGCGGGACCCAGCGGCGTTGGAAAATCGAGTTTGCTCAACTTTATTTATCCCCGGCTGGAATTGACGGTCAATGATATCAGCGCGGTGAATAAAGGCAAACACACCACCGTGACACGTGAGCTGTTTGCGCTGGATGGCGGCGGCTACATCGCAGATACACCCGGATGGAAATCGCTGGCGTTATGGGATACCGAACCCGAAGAGATGGACGCCTATTTTCCCGAACTCGCCTCGCTCGTGCCGCAATGTCAATTTAACGATTGCACGCACACGCATGAGCCGGGCTGTGCGGTGCTTGCGGCGGTGAAGCGCGGCACAGTGCGCCCCGAACGTTATGAATCGTATCTGAGACTCAGAGTCGG
>DATCTP010000133.1:0-4596 GCA_036567885.1 Anaerolineales bacterium
CCCGCCGCAATACATTCTCGGCGCGCACTATGATTCGCGCATCTGGGCAAACCGCGATCCTAATCCCGCCAAACAACATGATCCCGTTCCCGGCGCGGATGATGGCGCGTCGGGCGTCGCGGTATTGCTTGGGCTGGCGCACACGCTTCCGAAAGATGCTCCGCCGGTTTGGCTCGTATTTTTCGATGCAGAAGACAACGGCGAAATCCCCGGCTGGGATTGGCTGTTGGGTTCCAAAGCCTTCGTTGCGAATATGACCGTGAAGCCGCAAGCCATGATTCTGGTGGACATGGTCGGCGGTGCAAACCTGAGCCTGCCGATGGAAGGAAATTCCACGCCCTCGCTCAGCGCCTCCATCTGGCAAACCGCCGCGGATTTGGGATACAAGAACACATTCGTCCCGCAAGTCAAATATGACATCGAGGACGATCATGTTCCGTTCCTGCAAGCCGGTATTCCGGCGGTGGATATCATCGATATTGATTATCCGTACTGGCACACCACATCCGACACGCCCGATCACGTTTCGGCGGAGAGTATGCAAATCGTCGGTAATGTTCTATGGACCTGGCTCACCCAACAAAATCGTCAATCCAAATGAAATTGTCAAAACACGCATCTCATCGTAAACTTGAGTAGTTTCATCTCATGAAAGCTCAAGAACTACTCCACCAAATCCGTCCCATCTGGCTACAGCGCGTTTCGCAAAGCTTGACGCGCGGCGCCAACGCCCGCGATGCGTTCATAGATGAGTTGAATCGCTTCTATGACGGGCTTGAACAAGCCGTGATGACGGGCAACCCGGCTTGGCTTGATCCCGCCATCCACGAATGGACCGGCTCCCCCACTTTATCTGATCTACAGCAAAGCCGGCAGAATGTTTCAGGCACGCTGAACAGCATCATCTCCATCACCAATGACATTGCCATCGAAAATCTTTCGGAACAAGATGCGCTCGATTTGCTTTCCACTGTCACGCCTATTTATACATACGGTTTGGAAAAGATCGCCCGTCTCGAAATGGAAGCACGCGTCGCCTATATCACCAATGAACTCGTCGAGGTGCGGCAAACGCTTGAGAAGCTGGACCGCACGAAATCCAATTTCATTTCGGTCGCCGCGCACGAACTCAAGACGCCACTCACGCTTATCGAAGGTTATACAGCCATGATGCGCGATCTGGTCTCGCAAAACGGAAACGATCAAATTGATATGCTCTTAGGCGGAGTCAATACCGGCATCAACCGCCTGCGCGAAATCATCGATGATATGATTGATGTCTCGTTGATTGACAACGATTTGCTGTCGCTAAATTTGCAGCCGATCTTGATCGGACAGATTCTCGTTCTCCTCCAGCGAGAGTTCGAACCTGTGATTGAAGAACGGCGTCAATCGCTGGAAATCAACAATTTTCCCGGAAGCGAAATATGGATCTATGCCGATTCAGAACGTCTTTATCAGGCATTGAAAAATGTTATCTCCAATGCGATCAAGTACACTCCGGATCAAGGAAAAATAACCATTGACGGCCGCAGTCTGCCGGGATTTATCGAAATCATCGTTGCAGATTCCGGCATTGGCATCTCCGCCGAAAATCAAGCGCGCATCTTTGAAAAATTTGGTCAGGTTGGACGCGTCAACCTGCATTCCAGCGGCAAAACCAAATTCAAAGGCGGCGGTCCCGGTTTGGGATTGCCGATCACGCGTGGTATCATCGAAGCGCACGGCGGAACGATTTGGGTCGAGTCTCCGGGCTATGACGAAGAAAAATGTCCCGGTGCCACATTCCATATCCTGCTTCCCATCCGCACCGAACGCACTGACCCGCGGGTCGCCAAGCTCTTTAGTAAATTAGAGAAACAACAACTCGAACCTGATGTCAAAGAGAATTCCCCAGCCAACACAACCACCTCGTGAACGCGCCTTTTTAGTCGGCGTTGATTTGCGCGGTCAAAAAAATTTTCTTCCACTGGAAGACTCGCTTGCCGAGCTCGCGCTTCTAGCCGATACCGCCGGACTCGAAGTTGTGGGCGAACTGACCCAAAAACTGGATCGCCCGCATGTTGGAACTTACATCGGTCCCGGCAAAGTGGCGGAACTCAAAGCGTTGAGCGAAGAAACTCTAACACAAATCGTTTTATTTGACGACGAGTTATCTCCTCGACATCAACGTGATTTGGAAGAAGCGCTTGGGCCGAATATCCGAGTGTTAGACCGCACCGCTCTCATCCTCGATATCTTCGCACAACATGCTCATACCGCCGAAGGAATGGTGCAAGTTGAACTGGCCCAATACGAATATTTGCTTCCGCGTCTAACCGGACAGTGGACGCATCTCGCCCGACAAGCAGGCGGCGGCGGCGGACGAACCGGCTCAACCGGCGGCGTGGGCTTGCGCGGACCCGGCGAAACACAGTTGGAAGTGGATCGGCGTTCGATTCGCGATCGGATTGCACACCTGAAGCGCGAACTGGAAAAAGTCCGCGCGCACCGAATGCGTTATCGTTCGCAGCGCAAACGCTCGCGCATTCCAACGATTGCTTTAGTTGGATATACCAACGCCGGCAAATCCACGCTACTGAATCAGCTTACCAAATCTGATGTTTATGTGGCAGATCAACTTTTTGCAACACTGGATCCGACCACACGCCGCATCGAATTGCCGGGCGGCTATCAGGCTTTGCTAACCGATACCGTCGGCTTCATTCAAAAATTGCCAACTGCATTGGTGGCGGCGTTCCATGCCACGCTGGAAGAAATCACCGAAGCCGATTTACTTTTGCACGTGGTGGATATCGCGCACCCGAATGCGCTAAACCAATACCAATCCGTGCAGAAGACATTGGACGAGATCGGCGCGGGACACATTCCCACCGTCACGGCGTTAAACAAAATAGATCGCCTCAGCCAACCCGAGGTCGCGCGCGAAACGACGCGTCAATATTCTAAAGCGATTGCTATTTCTGCGCACAAAGGAATCGGTTTATCCGAACTTTTGGATTTAATCAAAAAAGAATTGTACGAAACGTATACGCCGATCCTTGTTCGCTTGCCTTATCAACAAGGCGCATTGATCTCGTTATTCCATGAAGCCGGGCAAGTAGAACGCATCGAGCACGAGCGCGGCGGTGTTTTGATGCAAGGGCGCATCCCCGGACGGTTGGCCGCGCAATTTTCCGCATGGCAAACAACAAATCATCAATCGGAACCGGAAGAAGAAGAGGAAGTCTGATGTCTAAATTATTGGATTTGCTTTCCGAATATCTCGCCCACCGCAAAGGGTTATTGCCGTTGATCGGCATTGTATTCATCATTGTCAATCTAATTTTGCAGTTTGCGCTTTCGCCTTTTTGGCTGACGACTTCCAACCTTCTGCTTCACATTGGGCTGATCATTGCGATCATCGGACTCATGCTGGCATGGGCGTTATAGAAACAGACGCACGAGAAAAACGATTTTGGCTTGTATTGTTCGGGACCGGGTTAATCGCCGGTCTTATTTTACGTTTCTACCTTGCAAGTTTCGCGCAGATGCCGGGACACGGCGACTCCGCTTTTTACTACACAGTCGCCAAGAACATTGCCAACGGCCGTGGACCGGTCGTTGATTACATCGTTTATTTTTTCAGCGGATTGCTTCCGCTTCCGCATTACGCCGGTGACTTTTGGAATCCGAGCGCCTCGTTTCTGATCGCCATCCCGATGATTTTGTTCGGCAGGACGATTTCCGCTGCATTGGTTGCGTCGATTGCGGCCGGCATCGTCCCCGCGATTGCCGGATATTTCGCGGGAAAATATTTTTCCGGCTCCATCAAGATCGGCGCGCTGACCGGCGTTCTGACATTCTTCTCGCCATTCCAGGTTTGGTTCTCGGTCACGACCGAGGCCATCATTTTTGCGGGCGCGTTCGGCGCGGTTTCGATTTACTTCATGATGAAGGGACTCAAGGAACCGAAATATTTCCTTCTTGCCGCGCTGTTTACTGGTCTTGCGAATCTAATCCGGCAGGACGATATTCTTCTGCTGGCCGCGCTTGAAATCTGCATCCTGATTGCTGCAACAAGCTGGAAGAATAAACTCGCCCTGGCGGCCGCAGTAATTGGAATCCATTTATTGGTTTTGTCTCCATTGATGATCAAAAACTACGCGGAACTCCACGCGCTGTTTCCGTCCGGTCCCGCAAAAACCGCCTTCCTGACAACTTACGAAGACTTCCATTCGTATGGGAAAGAAATCGATTGGAAAACCTTGCGAGCCACATTTGGAATCACTGGAATCGTCATCCGGAGATGGCATACCGCGCAGGAAAATCTGGGACAAGTTAATTATTTTCTTAATTCCGTTTTCACGATACTGTTTTTCGTTTCACTCGCCGATGCGCTTTTAATTCATCGCGACAAGAACAAACTCATGCTTTTAGTCCCCGCTGCGCTTTTCGCTATTTTCGAATATCTATTCTATACGATTATTGCCAGCTTTTCCGGACCCGGCTCGCTCATCAAAAGTTTGGGGATCCTCATGCCGTTTGTTTGCCTCGTGATAATAGATTTTTTCGCTAATTATTTGCACCCAAAATCGTTATTGGTCGGAGCGGTTA
>DATCTP010000134.1:0-2707 GCA_036567885.1 Anaerolineales bacterium
TCGCGCGGGTAAATCTTTAAATTTGCGGATGCCGCGAATATCTTCCTTCCAGCCTTTGACCGTTTTATAAATCGGCTTGACTTTATCGAGCTGGTATGAATCTAAATCGTGATAATGGACTTTCCGACCATCGAATTCATAACCTGTGCAAATCTTGATTTCGTCGAATTCGCTTAACACATCGAGCTTAGTCACAAACAATTGGTCAATTCCATTGACCTGTGATGCAAAACGAACGACCTCCGCATCGAACCAGCCGCCGCGGCGGATACGTCCCGTTGTAGCCGCGACTTCGCTGAGAGCTTTTTCTGCGTGCGCGTCATCCTTGACTTCGGTTGGCATCGGTCCCGCGCCGACGCGCGTGGTGTAAGCTTTAGTCACGCCGAGGATGCGCGTGATCGCGCGCGGCGGGATTCCCAATCCGCCTGTAGCCGCGGAGGCGAGCGTGGTCGAACCAGTCACGAACGGATACGTTCCCCAGTCAGGATCGAGAAGCGACCCCATGGCTTGTTCAAGCAAAAAGTTTTTTCCTGCCTTCAATCCGTTTTGAACGATGGGAAATAATTCGGTGATGAACGGTTTGACCTGCAAATAATAATCCAGATATTCGTCACGGACCTTTTCAAAGTCAAGCCGCGATCCGCCAAGTGCGACGATGATTTTGTTTTTCAATCCCAACTGCATGCGTAACTTGTCTGCAAATATTTCTTTATCCGAAAAGTCGGTCCAGCGGATGCCGTTGTAACTGATCTTGTCTGCAAACGTTGGGCCGATTCCGCGCCGCGTGGTTCCCGTCGCGCCTGAGCCTTTGGCTTCCTCATACAGCCCATCGAGGATTTTGTGATAGGGCATGATGAGATGCGAACGTTGCGAAATCAACAGCCGCTTCTCCAGCTTGATGCCTGCTTTGCGAAGCGAATTCATTTCTTCGATCAGCACCGCCGGATCAATGACCACGCCGCCGCCGATCAGGCATTTTGTTTTTGGATAGAAAACTCCCGATGGCACGAGATGGATTCTGAATGTGCCATATTCATTGACGATGGTATGTCCCGCGTTGTTGCCGCCATTGTAGCGCGCCACGTAATCGAAGTCACCGGCGAAGGTGTCAATGGCTTTGCCTTTGCCTTCGTCGCCCCATTGCGTTCCAAGAATAACTGTGACAGACATAATGTCTCCTCTTTTCTATGTCATTGCGAGTGGCGCTTTAACGCCACGTGGCAATCTCATGTTTTCATATAATCGTTTGTATGGTGATTAAACGAGATTGCTTCGTCACTCCGTTCCTCGCAATGACATATTTGCAATCTCTTCTGCTAAGCCAATATAAGTGAGCGGCGATAAAGCGCGCAGTTTTTCTTTTACTGGCTCGTCTACCGATAAACTTTCAATCCATAGGTTGAACGTTTCTTTCGTGATCTCTTTTCCGCGCGCAAAGGATTTCAATTGCTCATATGCTTCGCTGACTCCCGCCGCGCGCAGGATGGTCTGCGCACCCTCAGCGATGACTTCCCAATGCGCCTCCAACTCGGACCTCATGACGGACTCGTTTGCCTCGACTCTTTCCAATGCCTTTGCAAGACTCACGTACGCTACAAGTGAATGTCCCAGCGCGACACCAAACGTGCGTCGGACAGTCGAGTCGGAGAGATCGCGTTGCAAGCGCGAGATTGGCAGTTTGCGGGCGTAATGTTCCAGCAGGGAATTGGCAGTACCAAGATTTCCTTCGGCGTTCTCGAAATCAATTGGATTAACTTTTTGCGGCATGGTCGAAGAGCCAACTTCCGATGCGACCACGTTTAGTTTCAAATAATCGTCGCTGATATATCGCCACATATCCTGAGCGAAGTCAATCAGAATGGAATTGACCAAATGCAGTGTGTTGAAATATTCAATCCAGTTGTCATAAGGAAGGATTTGGGTTGTGACCAACTCTGGCTCAAATCCCATTGAGCTTATAAATTTCTGGCTGAATTTTAACCAGTTCACTTGCGGCGCGGCGGAGACGAGCGCGTTGAAATTTCCAACCGCGCCGTTCAGTTTGCCTGAAAACTTGTGTAAAAACAAGTTGA
Organism: Anaerolineales bacterium; assembly: GCA_036567885.1. Taxonomy (GTDB): domain Bacteria; phylum Chloroflexota; class Anaerolineae; order Anaerolineales; family Villigracilaceae; genus Fen-1038. The sequence continues at coordinate 2,073 of DATCTP010000134.1, forward strand.
TGCGTTGAGCCTTAAGCCGTGCATAATACACTGCCATCTCTTTCCCGAATGTAGTCGGCACAGCAGGCTGACCATGAGTCCTCGCCAGCATCGGCGTGGATTTATATTTCTGGATCAGTTCTTCGAGTTTGCTGAGAAGTTCATCCAAAGCAGGGATAATGACGGCGTGACGTGCGCTATTGAGTCCAAGTGCATAAGCAAGATTGTTCACGTCTTCGGATGTCAGACCATAATGCAAAAATTCTACGAGGTCGGATAAAGATGTGGGGGCGAGTTTGGCGCGCAAAAAATTCTCGATGGCTTTCACATCGTGACGCGTGACCCGCTCCAGGTCCTTGATTTGATGCGCATCGTCCAGCGAGAAATCTGCCGCCCATTGATGAAGCAAATTTGTCTCAGATTCGGTGAGAGGACGAATCAATTTTGCATCTTCAGAAAGAGCGGTCAGATAGGCAAGTTCAATTTGAACTCTGCCGCGAATCAAGGCGAATTCCGAAAAGTATTCGCGGAGCGATTCGGTTTCGCGGACATAACGTCCATCGAGCGGAGAAAGAGCCAGCAATTCGTCAGACATTTGATCGAGGTGATTTGATTATAGCATTGCGGGATGATGATACGCGCCATATAATCAGCGC
>DATCTP010000135.1:0-6544 GCA_036567885.1 Anaerolineales bacterium
TTGTTCAAATTATAATGATTGGAAAGATGCTGAAGAACGAGCAAAAAAGATTGTCAATCTGTTGAACGCAAACAATGATTAGACTCAAAAGGACGCCGTTAGGCGTCCTTTTAGTTTGCATGCGAGGAGAAACTAAATCAAAAGGCAGGGGAACGAACTTCCCTAGCGCGGGAACTCAATCCAGCCGTAGGGTAACGAACTTTCCTTGCGTGGGAACTAAATCCAGCCATAGGGGAATGAACTTCCCCAGCGCAGGAACTAAATTCCACGACAGGGAACGAAGTCAGAGGGCAAGGGCACTTAATTCCCCAATCGGAAAACTAAAGCAATCCATGAAAGAGGGTGTAAGATAGATTGTGTAAACGGGAGATAAATCTTAGAAGAAGACATTGGAGAAAACAAAATGGCAACAGCAAAAAGTACGAAGCAGAATATTCAGGAAATCTTGGATCAAGCGAGCGGAACTAGTTTGCCGAGCACGGAGGAAGTGCAACGCGAATTATCCACTGCAAAAAACATGAACGACTTTTTCGGGAAGGAAGGTATCTTTGCGAAACTGTTCGCTCACACGATTGAAGAAATGTTGGAATCAGAAATGAGCGAGCATCTGGGATATGAGCCGTATGAGGTCAAGGGTCGCAATAGCGGGAATAGTCGCAACGGCAGTTACGCCAAGAAGCTGAGAACCTCATCTGGAGAAAGCACAATCCAGGTGCCACGAGACCGGAATGGTGAGTTTGAACCGCAGGTCGTGAAAAAGCAAGTCGCGAATACGAATGAATTGGAAGATAAGATCATTGGCATGTACGCTAAGGGAATGTCGGTGCGGGACATCCAAGAAACGCTGCAAGAATTATATGGAGTAGAGGTCTCGCCCACAACCTTGAGTTCGATTACGGATAAGGTTTGGGGCCTAGTGGAAGAATGGCAGAATCGAGCGCTGGCCAGTGTGTATCCGATCGTGTATCTGGATGCAATCCATATCAAACTGCGCCACGAGGGAAAAGTCGAGAATATAGCCGTATATACAGTGCTGGGCGTGGATGTGGAAGGCCACCGGGACATTCTAGGGCATTGGGTCGGGGATGGCAGTGAAAGCTCCAATTTTTGGCTGAGCGTGATCACGGATTTACAAACTCGTGGCGTGAAAGATATTTTTATCGCATGTATGGATGGACTGAGTGGATTCAAGGAAGCGGTCTTGGCGGTTTTTCCTACTACTCAGATCCAGCGCTGCATCATCCACCAAATTCGCAACAGCCTGAAATATGTGACTTGGAATGATCGTAAGAATTTCATGATTGATCTGAAGGAGGTCTATCAAGCAGCCACCCGTGAAAGTGCCGAAGCCAACTTGCGCCAGCTCACCGAAAAATGGGGTGACAAATATGCGGTGGCCATTCGTTCCTGGCAAAACAATTGGGAAGATCTGGCGACCTATTTTGCCTATCCCGCCGAGATCCGTCGCTTGATCTACACCACCAATTCAGTGGAAGGCTATCACCGCCAGTTGAGGAAAGTCACCAAATCGAAAAGCATTTTTCCGACTGCAGAATCAGCTCGCAAATTATTATTTCTTGCGAATCGTGATATCCTTAAAAAATGGACCATGCCGATTCAAAATTGGCCGCTGATTCTCAATCAACTGGTGATCCGTTTCGAAGGTCGCTTGGCGATCTAAATCAATTTCCGTTTACACAATCCTCTTGACACTCTCCCATGAAAGGAGAAATAATCATGGAGTGCTATAATCCGCGCCATTAAATCTGACCCATCCGCTTCTTATCGAAAGACCTTGTTTCCATACCCTGTTCTTTGCAAAGGAGAATTGAGAATGAAAAACCGACTTTTCGTATTTCTTATCGCTTTCTTGTTTCTGATGAGTTGCACGCCTCTCAATGGAACTGCGCCCGGAGCATCTGCAACGTCTGCGTCGCAGGAAGTTGCAACGAATACAGCCAATTCGGTCAACTCCACAAATAATCTTCCCTCACCCACAGCGCTTTCCACCCCAACTCCCGCCGCTCCCACGCCAACCAGTACACCTTCCGCTCCGCCGGATGCAGTGGTAGTCAATACTTTTGAGCAGGATGTGTATCCGTTCAAGCCGAGCGGTCACTGCTCGCTGGGCGAAGCCATCCAATCCGTATTGCTCCAGCAAGTTGTGGATGCATGTGTTCTACCGCCTGGAAGCCATACCGTCTATATGCCAACCGGAACGTATACGCTCACGCAATCCGACAATGCTCCGGTTGTCCTGTATGGGACTCACCCGTTTCCGGATCGCCAGCACTTGGATCCGGCAGGTTTTCCAGTAGTCGCCAACACGCTGATCATTTTAGGGAATGGCTCAACGATCGAACGCACCGGCTCTAATAAATTCGGTATTTTTCAAGTCTTTGTTGCCGGTAACTTGACCTTGAAGGATTTGACTATTTCAGGTGGCGACACCAGTGCGAGTAATCATTCCTCCGTTGGTGGCGCAATTGATGACGAAGGCGGTTCACTTGCGCTGGATCAGGTTACGTTGATTCACAATACTGGGAAAGAGAATGGTGGCGCTCTAGCTATTGCTATCGGCACTGCCACGATCATTAATTCTACTATCACGCAGAACACGGCAACGTTTTCTGGAGGCGGAATTGACGACGAGGGTACCCTTACTATTAAAGATAGCGTAATCTCATCGAATGCCGTAAAGGTAGTGGGGATTGACGGAGGAGGAGGAATTGTTGTTGACGGATCGACTGCACAGCTAACACTGGATAACAGCCAGGTCGTTGGAAATATTGGTGCAACTGGTGGCGGCATCTATAACAATGGAGGCTCCGTCCAAATAACCAATCACAGCGTTGTTTCTGGCAATGTGGCGATGTATAAATTCGGTGGTATGTTTCCAAACGGCGGCGGCGGAATTAATAGCATTCCTAACAATAGTCAACTCACTATTGATAACAGCTATATCATTGGAAATCAGGCACCTTACGCACTTGGCGGAGGAATTATTGGTGGAGGCGGGGGCGGATCAATGAACATTACGGGATCCGTATTGTCTGGCAATTCATCCATGGGAGGTGGCGCAGTGGATGCCGTGCATAGTCCTGTCTCCATCAATGGAAGTTGTATCTTAGATAATCAAGCAACATATTCCAAGGCGTACAATGGGATTGAAATTGATAGTATAGATCCGATCACGGTTGATGCAACCCAGAATTGGTGGGGAACCAGTGCACCAAGCATAAGCAAAAACGTGAAAGCCTCTCCGCAATTGAGCAACGCACCGGATATATGTGCATCATCCATTCCTACACCTTTCCCCGTGCCAACCTATACGCTTCCTAGTCCGTAACAGTGCTAATCAAAAGGACGCCACTAGGCGTCCTTTGGTTTTGCTTCACATTGATTCAAGTTTATTGTTTCTTCATCGGCAGGTTGGAACTGCAATATCCGCACGAAGCCGATTGCGCGCCCGTCCACTTCACCTCGCTCGCCCGAATCGGTGCGCCGCAATGCGGACACGTGCCGGGCAACAAGTCGGTGCGATGGATGGAGTCTGTGACGGGTGCGGCTGCGGCAGGAGTCATCGGCATGGGCGCGGGCATCGGGTCAATGGACGGAGGCGGCGGTGGATTCTGATTCCAGTTCGGAGCGCTACCGCGGAAGACTCCTTCCAAGATGATGCTCAGCCCGATCAGAATCAAAATGCCGGGCCACCAATGTCCCCAGAAAAAAAGAATCGCCAAGCCGATCAACCAGAAGGCACTGCGGAACGACCTCCACGGGCGGGCAATCGGCGGACCATATCTATATCTTCGATCTCTGCGCATGAGTTTTCCTTTGTATCATCCATGTCATTGCGAGCGAAGCGAAGCAATCCCCTCTTTCATACAGGAGATTGCTTCGGCATCTCGCTACGCTCGAGAACTCGCCTCACAATGACAGGGTTACGAAAGCATCCTTTACGAATAAACGACCAACCACGCTGATTATACGCTCATTCCCCGCTCAAAGTTGCTCTCTACTTCGTGACCTTTGTCCATCCAGCAGTCTTCGGTAATTCTTTGATCGCTTCCATCTCTTGCACATACATCGCGCTGAATCCGCAGTTGATGCAGATATAAGGCACAAATGCCGGTCCCGTTTTGGGTTCCGGATTTCCATTCTCATCCCTCAAATACACCTTCGAGTTTGAGCTAAAAAACCGAACAGTATGGTTGGCATACACCTCGGTCGAATTGCACATCGGGCAGCGTCCGTCTTTCATGTTATTCTCCTTAATCAAGGTGAATATAAACACCGCGACAGAATCGGACAATAGGTTATAGGTCATGCCAATGGCAGGGCTTGAATCGAACGCGGCGCGCATATAAAAACGAACAGACTCAAAAGGACGCCATTCCGATTCGGCGTCCTTTTGTTTTGCTCCACATCATTTCAAGATGCAGGATTAGGGTTTCCCTGTATTTGGGGCGTTACCGAGCTTGGCGCTGCCGTCAAAAGCGGTAACAGAACCACTGTTACAGTTCCAGCCACGATGTGCATAATCATCAGCGCAATGGCGGTCGGCCAGCTATTCGTTCCCGGTCGTGGATGAAGCGCCAATCGCAGATCGGGATAAAACGAAATCAACAAGAACACGAGGGCAATAATCTGATAAACCAGCAGTGGGTTCTTCTTGACGAAGCGCATCACCACGGCATACACCAGCACCGCGCCGGTCACCAGGATGAAGGTATATAAACTGGGCAACACCCATCCCAAGCTGGGCGGCGTGCGGACGGGATGCAGAATCAAGACGGCGAGGATGCGCACGATCAGCACTCCGGCGATAGCGGCCAGCACGGTCAATGGGCCGGCCCACAATAAACGGCGTAATTGAATAGTAGGTGGATTGGACATAATATCTCCTTGCCTACAATGAACGTTTCGAGCTAGAAATCCTTACGCCGCATCCGCTCTACATTGTGTGGAAATTATGTAGGTCATTTCGTGGTTAATCTCTTATGTATTCGCAACAGCCGAATCCTGTTGACACAGTACGCTGTAGAACTCCCGCAAGAATCTCTATGGAGGCTGTGTCTCGCGCAAACACTCAGAAAATAGAAAGCAGGTAAAATAGCAGCAATAAACTATGCCTGACGATAAAGCTTTTATGGCACAAGTAAAAGTGTATTACGACCGTGAAGGGAACACGCTCACGGTTTGGTTTGGCAATCCCGCCGATGAATATGTCGCGGAGGAAACAGGCGAAGAAATCGTATTAATGAAAAACCGCGAGGGAAAGGTGATCGGGTTTGAAAAGTTGAACTTTACAGCCCAATCAGTGGATGCCGTTCGAGTTGCATTCGAGGCAATTGCTGGATAAAGAGGAAAATCCGAAGCCACAAGACTTCGGATTTTTATTTGCACGAAGTTAATGCCGAATAAAATTCCCTCAAGAAACTTGATGGATGCTTCGCCAATAAACGCGGCTCGCTGAAACCGGCTTGCCGCGCCAGCGCACGGAACATCTCAAACGTCAGCGGATACGGAACCCACATATTTCCCTTTTCCGCGTTATATTCCACCAACAATAAAATTCCATTCGGCTTTAGGAATGTCCGCACGTGGCGCAAGACTTTTTCCTTATCCTTGAAGAAATGCAGAGAGTTCGCCATCACCACGCCATCCAATGGCGGCAAAGTAATTCTTCGCGAGAAATCGTCAACGAGAACATGCAGGTTTTGTGCATCGCCAAAGCGCATGCGATATTCGCGTTGTAATTCATCAAGCCGCGCCCGATCTTTGTCTACGGCGTAAATCGTTGCTTCCGCACTAATCAGTTCGCGCAACGCCAACGTAAACGCGCCTCCGCCCGCGCCGAAGTCCGCCCATGTGCCGCCGAGATTTAAATTTGCAGGTTTTAGGAGATTGACATGATCTTCATGTTCCATGCGGAAATGGTATCATAACCGTTCGATTTCATCATAAGGACAAACATGAGTTCTGAACCAGATAAGAAGCCGGTCATTTCACACGATCCATACGCTGCTTTGCGCTACCGCGATTTCCGCTTGTTGGAAGCCGGACGCTTCATCACCACCTTCGGCAGTGAAATGCTGACCTTTGCCATTGGCTGGGAACTTTGGATTCGCACGAACAGCGCGCTGGCGTTGGGCATGGTCGGCTTGGTGCAGGTGGTGCCTATCCTGCTGTTATCTCTGCCCGCCGGTCACGTTGCCGATCAATACAATCGGCGACGCATTGTCATCATTGCGGAAATGGGTCTCGCGGTTTGCTCGTTGGGGCTGGCCGCGCTTTCGTATTATCGTGGACCGTTATGGCTGGTGTATGCTTGTCTGCTCGGAATAGGCATGGCGCGCTCTTTCAACGATCCGGCTTCGTCCACGCTTTTGCCCGAAACGATTCCGCCGGAACTTTTTTCACGCGCCGCCAGTTGGAACAGCAGTGTCTGGCAATTTGGTTCGATCACGGGACCCGCTATCGGCGGTCTGATCGTCGCGGTGTGGAACCGCGTTGATGTGATCTATGTGTTCAATGCGGT
>DATCTP010000136.1:0-3073 GCA_036567885.1 Anaerolineales bacterium
TTACAACACCTCCTTCACCGCCGCGATCACATCTTCGGGTTGTGGGAGCGCGGCTTGTTCGAGTGTGCGATTGTACGGAAGCGGAACCTCATCTTGCGCAACACGCTTGATCGGCGCATCGATAGAATCAAAACATTCTTCGTAAATGCGGCTGGCGATTTCACTGCCGATGCCAAACGATTTCCAGCCTTCTTCAACTACCACCGCTCGATTCGTTTTCGAGAACGATTGAAAGACCGGTTCCATGTCAAGCGGACGCAGCGTGCGGAGATCAACGATCTCGGCTTCGATCCCTTCTTTGGCAAGTTCGTCCGCGGCTTTCATTGAAATCTCAAGACCTTTGGAATACGTAATGATGGTTACATCTTTGCCTGTGCGTTGAATTTTCGATTTGCCAATCGGGATCGTGAAATCTCCGTCCTGAACTTCGCCGCGCACTTGATACATCGTCGCATGCTCGATAAATAAAATCGGGTCATTCGAGCGGATAGCGGACTTGAGCAATCCTTTGGCGTCTTCCGGCGTTCCCGGTGCGACCACTTTCAGCCCGGGAAAATGCGCAAAGATCGCATCCGGCGTCTGCGAGTGCGTGGCACCGAGCTGGCGTCCGCCGCCGCCGACGGTGCGAATCACCAGCGGTAATTTGAATTGTCCCGCGAACATGTAATGCAATTTCGCGGCTTCATTGACGATATGATCCATCGCTGCAAACGCAAAATTGATGGTCATCAATTCCGCAACCGGCCGCTGCCCAACCAGCGCCGCGCCAATCGCCGCGCCGACGATTCCGGCTTCCGCGATCGGTGTGTCGCGCACGCGTTCACCGCCGAAATGGTCATAAAAACCTTTGGTCACGGCATACGAACCGCCCCATACGCCAACTTCTTCACCCATAATAAAGACAGCGGGGTCGCGTTCCATTTCTTCCCAGAGTGCCTGCGAGATTGCCTCGCGCATTGTTATTCTAGCCATAATGATTCCTTTTCACCACAAAGGCACAAGCTTTTTTCTTTTCTGCTCTGCGTTCTTCGTGTGCTTTGTGTTTAGTTATCCGCGTAAACATCCTTATATAAATCTTCCATCGTCGGTTCAGGAGAAGCTTCGGCAAACTCAACCGCCTTCTGTATTTCATCCATCACCTGTTCATCCATTTCATCCAATGACTTCACATTGGCAATTTTATTCTCAGTCAAATATTTGCGATACACACCGATCGGATCGCTTTCCTCCCACTTCTTGACCTCTTCCTGCTTTCGGTAGCGTTCAGGATCGCCCATCGAGTGGCCGCGGAAACGATAAGTTTGAATTTCCAACAAGAATGGCCCCTCACCCGAGCGGACAGTTTCAATGGCTTTCTGCGCGGCTTCATAGACTTTCATTACATCCATGCCGTCGACTTTTTCATTCGGGATATCATAGCCGCGCGCTTTCATCGCGATGGAGGAAACTGCCGATGCGCGATCCACCGCCGTGCCCATGCCATATAAATTATTTTCACAGACCCACAGCACCGGCAAATCCCAAACTTTGCTCATGTTCAACGCCTCATGGAAAAAGCCGATGTTCGTTGCACCATCGCCGAACATGCAAATCGTCACGTTATTGCGATTACCATATTTATCGCCCAGCGCCATGCCGGTCGCAAGCGGCAAATGCGCGCCGACGATGGCATGTCCGCCCCAGAAATTCTTTTCGACATCCGCCATGTGCATCGAGCCGCCTTTTCCATGCGATGTTCCGGTGGCTTTACCAAGCAACTCCGCCATGACTTTGTTGGCAGGAATCCCGCAGTTGATCGCCACGCCATGATCGCGGTAGGCGGTGATGACTCGGTCATTCGGTTGGCGCGCCGCGATCAGCCCGGTTGAGACTGCTTCTTGTCCGATATATAAGTGCATGAAGCCGCCGATTTTTCCCTGCTGATATAACTCAGCGCCGCGTTCTTCCAAACGTCGAATCAAAACCATCTGATGATATAGCTCAAGTTGTTCCTTTTTATTCATGAAATCTCCAATGTATTGTAGCAAACCGCATCGGCTTATGCCGAGTTCTGTCTGCATATCCAAGCGGCTGATTATATCAAAAATTGGTGTGATTCTGTCCAATTCGAGAGCTTTTGGTAGTTCTGATCGAGGCCAATTTCAACGTTAACACAATATCAGTATATTACAAGATACTACAGGCAATATACTATGTCAGAAAAATCTTCCGGACGAATCTTCTTCAAGCCATTGGCAACCAACGCACATTATCTGCACTTCAAAAGCCTGCTGCTTCGCACACTGATCGCAATCGGCAGTGTGGCAAAACAAGCAACTCAAATTACCAGTAGTGCAATCTGACTCTAACGCAACTGGATAGTGCGCTGGGTGTTTTCATTCCCGAATTTCAATTTAACAGAGGAGAGATTTATATGAATTACTCGGTAGTTGCCCTGCGTTTAATCCATGTGTTTAGCGGAGTCTTTTGGGTCGGCAGTGCATTATTCATTGCCTTCTTTATAACTCCTGTTGCTGAAGCGACCGCTGACACGGGCCAAAAGTTCATGATGCATTTAATAACCAAAAGCAGGTTCACGATGGTGATGACCGCTTCCGCTTTTCTGACGGTCCTGGCAGGCGGCACCCTTTATTGGATTGACTCTGGTGGTTTCGCCTCCGGATGGACTGGTTCTGCAACAGGCTGGGGATTCGGCGTCGGCGGCATCTTCGGAGTCGTTGGGCTGATCTTTGGCTCAATGGTTGGGAGATATTCGAGCATGCTTGGCAAGATCGGATCGCAAATCCAAGGAAAGCCAACGCCAGCGCAAACGAGTCAAATCCAGACGATCCAGAAGCAATTGAAGATAGTCAGCGCAATCGATACCATCGCACTTATTGTGGCCCTGGTCTGCATGGCAACCGCGCGCTATTGGTAATTGGATAAAGCAAAAAGAAAATGCAACCGAAACCCGATTGGAGAGAAAAAGGATATTGGCTTCCCGCCAGCAAAGTTGGCTCGATGGTTTTCAAGATCATCGCGCCGATTAGTGACAAGTTTGTATTCCGCTTAAGCGGCGGAAGGCAAACCGCCG
>DATCTP010000137.1:0-2227 GCA_036567885.1 Anaerolineales bacterium
CGGGTAAAGTCAAAGCATTGGAAGCCGCGGGCGTCAAAGTTGCCAAACATCCCGAAGAGATTCCGTCGCTTCTCGAATAATTTATAGGGTCACACATCCTGTGTCCCTAGTTGTTTAAGGAGATTTCTTATGGCATTGGATCGTTCATTCGTTGAACTGAATCGCGCTTCCACAGAACGCATTCGCGCGCTGGCATCGAAATTATCGGATAAAGAGTTGCAGTATCCCGTTGGCGAGCATTGGACGGTTGCAATTGCCCTGGCGCATCTGGCGTTTTGGGATCGGCGCGTGTTGCACGCTTTGGATATGACCGAACGGAACGGCAAACTCCTCACACCCGAAATCGATATTCTTGTGAACGATTTATCGCTGCCGCTTTGGGGCGCCATCCCGCCGCGCGAGGCTGCCCGTCTGGCCGTCGAAACCGCACAAGCCTTGGACAAACGGCTCGAAGAATTTTCGCCGGAATTGCTCGAGGAGCTTTACAAATACAATAAGCGCTGGGTGATACGCACATTGCATCGCGGCGAACACTTGGATGAAGTGGACGAAGCTTTAAAGCGCTGATCCTTTTAAAATTCATAATAAACGTAGAGCCGCCTCTTGAGGCGGCTCTACGTTATAATCATTGCAACCGAAAATAAAATATTATTTGTGAGAGTCAATGTAATTGACAGCTTCGCCGACGGTGGTGATCTTTTGTGCAGCCTCATCCGAGATTTCGGCGCCAAACTTGTCTTCAAAAGCCATGATCAGTTCCACCAGGTCGAGCGAGTCCGCTTCAAGGTCCTCGCGGAAGCGAGCTTCCATTGTCACCTTGCTCTCATCCGAACCGAGCAAATCCACAATGATCTTTTTTATTTCGCTGAATGTTGTGTCAGCCATGAGATAATCCTCCGTAAATATTCTTTTTAGACCTGTCCATTGTAACATGACAAGCCACAGAAATTCAATCACAGGAACACCGCGTTATGCCAAAAGATACGGAAATCAAAGACCGAAAACTCGACCACATTAAGATAAATTTAGAAAAAGATGTGCGTTCAGCGTTGACGACTGGACTCGAAAATTTTCACTTCGTTCACGAGGCGTTACCTGAACTCGATCTTGAACGCGTCGATACCAGCCTGAGCCTGTTCGGCAAAAAACTAGCCGCACCTATTCTGATATCTTCGATGACCGGCGGGACAGATGAAGCCGAGACGATTAACATGCGCCTTGCCGAAGCCGCGCAGACCGTGGAGGTTGCGATGGGCGTCGGGAGTCAGCGCGCCGCGATTGAACATCCCGAACAAGCCAAATCATTTCAAGTGCGGCGCGTTGCACCAGAGATTTTGTTGTTCGCGAATCTCGGTGCGGTTCAATTGAATTATGGTTATGGCATTGACCAATGCCGCCAAGCTGTTGATATGATTCAAGCCGACGCGTTGATCCTGCATTTGAATCCGTTGCAGGAAGCCGTTCAAAAAGGCGGCGACACAAACTTCGCGGGTCTTGCAAAAAAGATCGAAGCGATTTGCAAACAAATCGAAGTGCCTGTGATTGCAAAAGAAGTTGGCTGGGGAATCTCGGAACGAACAGTTAAGTTGTTGGTAGATTGCGGCGTCTCCGCCATTGATGTTGCCGGTGCGGGCGGGACAAGTTGGTCGCAAGTGGAAATGCACCGCGCACCGGATGAATTCACGCGCGAACTCGCCGCAACCTACGTCGGCTGGGGCATCCCAACTGCAGAATCAATCTTGAATGTAAAGAAAGCCGTACCTGATATGATAGTCTTTGCCAGCGGCGGCCTCAAAGATGGACTCGACATTGCCAAGTGCATTGCCTTGGGCGCCGCCCTCGGCGGCATGGCAGGAAATTTCTTGAAAGCCGCGGCAGTCTCAACTGAGAAAGCCGTCGAGACGATGAAGTTGACCAAGAAACAAATTGAAGTGACGATGTTTTCGTGCGGAGTTGAAAGGTTGGAAGGTTTAAAGGTTGGAAAGTTGATAAAAGCGTAAAGTTGTATAATTGAGAATGAGGTGCAATATGGAAACTATCCAATTCAAAACCAAAATCAAAAATGGTGTCATCGAAATTCCCGCAAAATACAAAGGGAAAGTCAAAGACAACGTACGAGTGATTCTTATAACCGACGAAAAGAAAAAAGGGAAATCGGACATTATTGACGAACTCATGGCGCATCCCCTGAAAATCAAAGGATTCAAGCCTTTGACACGGGAAGAAG